>JBMFPP010000292.1:0-3918 GCA_049969055.1 Armatimonadota bacterium
GCGCATGGCAGAAGATTTAAGCGAATACCTAGCCGAACTGGGCATCAAAGTGCACTATCTGCATTCCGATATAGAAACGCTGACCCGCACCGAAATCCTGCGCGACCTCCGCCTCGGCCAGTACGATGTGGTTGTGGGCATTAACCTGCTGAGGGAGGGCCTCGACCTGCCGGAGGTATCTCTGGTTGCAATACTGGATGCGGACAAGGAGGGCTTCCTTAGGTCGGAAACTTCGCTTATTCAGACTATGGGGCGCGCCGCGCGCAATGTTCGCGGCAAGGTTATCATGTACGCGGACGAGATAACCGACTCCATGCGCCGCGCCATCGCCGAAACCAACCGCCGCAGGGAGAAGCAGATACGGTACAACCAAGAACACGGCATCGTTCCGGAGACTGTGCGCAAGGAGGTCCGGGCGCTTCTCACGCCGACGGCGCACGTTGCCGAAGCCGCGGCTTCGTACTCGGCACTGCCCTCTGTGGAGTCAGTGGATCCGGAGCACTTGGGCCTGCTCTTGGCAAACCTCGAAGCTGAAATGCGCCAAGCGGCAAAAGAGCTTCGGTTTGAGGAGGCTGCTGTTCTGCGCGACCGCATCAAGGAACTGAAAGCGATGCTTTCCGACGATTTTGCTGAGAAAGAGCTTCAAAAAGCGGTATCAGCTCCGAAGCGCAAGTACAACACAACCAGGCGCAAAAGGCGCTGAGCCAGCCCCGCTTGCCAGCTGACAGTGGCTTTGGCTTGCTTGCTAGATTGACGAACTGCGCTCTTCCATAATATAATTTTGAGGAGGAGCTTCGGCCAAACTGCATCCAGGAGTGATTTCCTCTCCTGAAAAATTTTGCCTCTTTTGCTCCCCCTTGCTTTCCTCAAGTTTTTGGATATAAGGGCAGTTTTTCTTTAAAAGGGTTACGAATATGGCCATTGCTAAGCAGGTTATAGACGTTAATATCGAAGATGAGCTAAAAGAAAGCTGGCTGCTTTACTCGATGAGCGTCATCGCGGGTCGTGCATTCCCGGATGTGCGCGACGGCCTTAAACCGGTTCAGCGCCGGATACTTATGGCGATGTACGACCTGAATTTGGGTCCCACTGCCCAGCACCGCAAATCGGCCAAAGTTGCCGGCGATACGTCTGGGAACTACCATCCCCACGGCGAGCAGGTGATATACCCCACCATAGTGCGCATGGCCCAGGATTTCAACTCCCGCTATCCCCTAATTCAGGGCCAGGGCAACATGGGTTCCATCGATGGGGACCCGCCGGCGGCTATGCGCTACACCGAGGTCCGCATGTCTCCTTACGCGATGGAGATGCTGGCGGATATAGATAGAGACACTGTGGACTTCGTGCCGAACTACGATATGACCAGGCAGGAGCCGGTGGTTCTCCCCGGCCGCTTTCCGAACCTGCTTGCCAATGGTGCCCAAGGAATCGGCGTGGTGTTTGCAACCAATATACCGCCGCACAACCTGTCTGAACTGTGCGACGCAATAATCCTTCTGATAGACAAGCCGAACGCCACCATAGATGAGATTCTTTCCGTGCTTCCCGGCCCCGATTTCCCAACTGCGGGCCTCATACTGGGCACGCGCGGCATTCGTCAAGCGTACGAAACTGGCCGCGGTTCCATAGTGATGCAGGGCAAAGCAACCATAGAACCCGGCGAGGGCGGGAAGAACACCATCGTTATTACGGAACTGCCGTATCAGGTAAACAAGGCGCGGCTGATCGAAATTATTGCCGAGCATGTTAAAGCCGGGAAGCTTCAAGGGGTGATCAGCATACCAGATTACTCCGACAGAAACGGCATTCGCGTTGAGGTGGAACTGCGCCGCGATGTTCAGCCGAAAAAGGTTCTCAACTACCTGTACAAGCACACGCCGCTTCGCACCACTTTCAACGTGAACATGCTGGCGCTGGTCAATGGTGAGCCGAAGGTTCTTTCAATCAAGGACGCGATAAAGCTCTACATAGAGCACAGGCGTGAAGTGGTTACCCGCCGCACCAGGTACGAGCTGGAACAGGCCAGGTCGCGCGGCCACATATTGGAGGGGCTTCGCACGGCGCTGGATTTCATCGATGAGGTAATCTCCATCATACGCTCTTCGCCGAGCGCCGAAGCCGCCAGAAGCCGTTTGATGGAGCGCTTCGATCTCTCTTTTATTCAGGCAAATGCCATTTTGGAAATGCAGCTTCGCCGCTTGGTCAACTTAGAGCGCCAGAAGCTTGACGATGAATACCGAGAGGTGCTGAAAAATATCGCCTACCTCGAAGACATTTTGTCGGATCCGCGCAGGGTGCTTTCTATAATAAAACAAGAAACGCGCCAAATGAAAGAGCGCCTTGGGGATGCTAGAAGGACGCGTATAGTGCCGATCGAAGCCGAGGAGATCGGTGAGGAGGACGTTATCCCAGAGGAAACCACCGTTGTAACCATAACCCGCGACGGCTACATAAAGCGGATGCCGATCGATACTTACCGCGTTCAGGGCCGCGGCGGACGCGGGGTAATCAGCGGGAGGCAGAAAGCCGACGATTCCGCCGCCCAGCTGTTTGTCGCAACAACTCACCACTACATCCTTTTCTTTACCGACCAAGGCCGGGTGTATCGGCTTCGCGCCTACGAAGTACCTCAAGCCAGCCGCACCGCCATGGGAACGGCCATTGTTAACTTGATAGATATACAGCCCGGCGAAAGCATTACTGCTTCTGTGCCGGTGCAGGATCTGGACGGCGACGGATTCCTGCTGATGGTTACCCAAAACGGCGAGATAAAGCGCACTCCGGCCGCGGAGTTCCGCAACATCCGCTCCGCGGGCATCCGTGCCTTTGACCTGGATGAAGGCGATACACTGCGCTGGGTTCAGCTTACAACTGGGGAAGACGATGTTATAATCGTCACGCGCAACGGTATGTCCATCCGCTTCCCGGAAACCGATGTTCCAGCCAGAAGCCGCGGGGCCGGTGGAGTGAAGGCCATTACATTGGAAAACGGCGACCGCGTTGTTGGAATGGACCTCTGCCGCAACGGTGATGACCTCTTGGTGGTGTCCGAAAACGCTTACGGAAAGCGAACCAGCCTTTCGGAGTACAGGGTTCAGTTCCGAGGCGGCAAGGGTATCCAAACCATGCGCCTCACTAAGAAGACCGGATATTTGGTGGGCTGTCTTGCTGTGAAGGATACCGACACATCATGCTGATGACTGCAAACGGCGTGTGCATTCAGCTTCCTGTTGAAAGCATTCGCCCATCCGGCAGAAGTACTCAGGGTGTGATTCTTCAAAGCCTTGTGGAAGGCGATACCGTGGTCAGCATAGAACGTGTTCGTGAAGAACAAAACGGAGACTGAAGGGCTTTTCCTGTGAAGGTTCTCGGTGTAATTCCCGCCAGATACGCTTCCACCAGGCTTCCCGGCAAGGCTTTGGTGGATATCTGCGGTCAAACCATGATACAGCGCGTGTACCAGCGTGCCGCTAGGGCCTCCTGCTTGGATGATCTCATCGTGGCCACCGATGACGAGCGTATCCTGAACGAGGTGCGGAGGTTTGGAGGCAGTGCGGTTATGACATCGGTGCACCATCGCACCGGCACCGACCGCATCGCTGAAGCTGTAGCCAGCATAGAGGCCGACATTGTGGTGAATGTGCAGGGCGATGAGCCGCTTCTGGATCCGCGATGCATCGACCAGGTTGTGACTCCGCTTATTGAAGATCCATCACTGCCAATGAGCACTCTCAGGACGCCGCTCACCAACCCAAACGACATTCAGAACCCCAATTTCGTGAAGGTTGTGGTGGATAAAAACGAGTTTGCACTTTACTTTTCGCGTTACCCCATTCCGTATGCAAGGTCTGCAGAGCTTGCGGCCCCGCATTATCTGCACATCGGCCTTTACGCTTACAGGCGCGACTTTTTGCT
>JBMFPP010000293.1:0-3912 GCA_049969055.1 Armatimonadota bacterium
GGTGAAATTTTGAAGCTTGCTGAGCTTCCCGGCGTTGATGTGGTTGTTTCCAACACCACGGAAGTTGGGATTGCCGTATCTCCAAACGATGCGTTTGAATCCTCACCGCCGGAGTCTTTTCCGGGGAAGCTTGCCGCCTGGCTGTGGCACCGCTTTCGAACTTTGGGGGATGCGGACGAGTCGCAGGTGCTGGTTCTACCGTGTGAGCTTATAGATAACAACGGCGATGTACTGCAAGCGTGTGTGGAGGAGCTGGCTCATAGGTGGGAACTGCCGCTGAGCTTTGCACAGTGGCTGCGCGGCAAGGTGACCTTTTGCAACACCCTTGTGGACCGCATTGTGACCGGCTTTCCGCTGTACGACGAACTTGAGGCTATTGAAGTTCTGCTTGGCTATAAAGACGAACTGCTTAACGTGTGCGAACCGTATCACCTTTGGGCTGTTCAGGCTGGTCCGGATACCGCAGAGCGGTTTCCGCTTCACAAGGCGGGTTTGAACGTGATCTATACGTCCAACATCACTCCGTACCGCGATAAGAAGGTGCGCCTTCTCAACGGTACGCACTCTTTGACAGCGCCTGTGGCAGTGCTGGCCGGCTGTGTGTTTGTGCGCGATGCGGTGAAGCACCCTTTGGTATCCGCTTGGATGCGCAAGATGCTGATGACCGAGCTGGCCGCTTCACTTACCTATCCCAGGGATGAAGTGGAACAGTACGCAGTGTCTGTGCTGGAAAGGTTTGGTAATCCCAACCTGCGCCATCGATGGGAACACATCCTAACCAACACCCTGGTGAAACTGCGGATACGCGTGGTGCCTTCCGTGATATCCTACGCGGCGAAAAACGGTCGGAGCCCAGACCTTGTTGCGTTCGGGTTTGCTGGTTTGATAGCCGCGGTATCGAGAGGTGAAAGGCATGGAGACGCGGTTGTTTTTCCAACCCCGTTGGGAACCGCAAGCATGAGGGATCCAGAAGCGGCTCAGCTGTGCGGAGCTTTGAGCCCCGCGGTGTGCTCTGAAGACGCGTACGGGCTTGCCGATCGGCTTTTGTCTGACCAGCGGCTGTGGGGTGCGGATCTATCGGTAGTTCCCGGGTTTGCTCGGGCGGTTGGAGGCGCGCTTGCAGATATATGCACACTTGGGGTTGAAGGCGCGCTTGACAAACTGCTTCGGCGCTTTCCAATGGGATAAGAGTTTTTGATGCTGACGGAAGGGGCTTTTGCATATGAAGAAAACGGTGAACCCTTTTCGGCCTGTTTACCCATCGCCGGCGGCGCTGGTGACGTCTGTGGATGCGAACGGGAGGCCGAACATTATCACTTTGGGAGAGGTCTACAATCTCAGCATTGCAAACCCCGTGATCGTGGGCATATCCATTGCGCCTGAGCGGTACTCGCACCAGCTTATCAGTGCCTCACGGGAGTTTGTCATCAACTTTCCCACATCTGCCATGGTGGAAAAAGTTGATAGGTGCGGCACTGTTTCCGGCCGCGCTGTGGATAAATTCAAAGCTTTTGGTCTTACACCGCTTCCGGCGCAGGTGGTTGCCGCCCCACTGATTGCTGAATGTCCGATCAACCTTGAGTGCCGCGTTGAAGAGATTAAACCGGTTGGCGACCACGATATGTTCATCGCACGCGTTTTGGTTCAGCATGTCAATTCCGACTGCTTAGATTCCAACGGGCGCATTATTGTCGAGAAGCTGGATCTGCTGTGCTACGCCATGGGAGAATATTGGTCGGTGGGCCAGCGGATCGGCACCCATGGGTTTACTGCTCGAGGAAAGTAAGATGCATCTCGTGAAACTTTCGGAGCTGGTTGAGTATCTTGACAGCTATCTTAAAATTGCTGAAGTGCCGGATTACCCAGGGGCTTACAACGGCCTTCAGGTGGATGGGCGGGATAAGGTTGCAAAAGTGGCGGTTGCAGTTGATGCCTGCGAGTTTACGGTTAAAGAGGCTGTAAACCTTGATGCCGACATGCTGTTTGTGCACCACGGCATTCTGTGGAACGATATCCGCCCTATAACCGATCGGACGTACAGGCGTCTACAGCCGCTTTTGAGTAAAGGGGTTTCCGTATATTCGGCGCATCTGCCTCTCGACTGCCATCCGGAGCTGGGCAACAACACAGGGCTCATCCGCAGCATGGGGCTGGAACCGATCGGTACGTTCGCTCCGCATCAGGGAGTGGATATTGGTTGGTGGACGGAGGTCGACACAGACCTTGGCCAGCTTTCAGAGATACTTCAAAGCGCTCTTAATGCGCCGGTGCGCCTGATCTCCACAGGGCCCGCTCGTGTGAAGCGCGTTGGAGTTTTAAGCGGGGGAGGCGGGGGCGGGATTGTCGAGGCAAACAAAGCGGGACTCGACACCTTAATAACCGGCGAAATACGGCACGGCAGTTACTTCGATGCCGAAGAGCTGGGCGTGAACGTGCTTTTGGGAGGGCACTACGCGACCGAATCCGTTGGTGTGAAACTGCTGGCACAGCATCTGGAGAAGCAGTTCGGCATTGTGACGGTTTTCATTCAGCATCCAACCGGGCTTTAGGCTACGGCCAGGGATCAGGTTCTATGCCGAGCGCGCGCCGGAGGATTCTTACAGCATCTCCAATAGTCACCCTGCCGTCTGGAGCGCCGGCCGGGGCAACATCGGCCGCTTTCAGCTGGCTGGGGAACAGTGGACGGCCGGCCAAAACGTAGCCCAGCACCAGTGTTACGTCCTTTACAGAAACACGTCCGTCTCCATCAATATCGCCGTAAGCTGTGGATGCAGTGCTGGAGAATGCGTAAACGGTTCCGTGCTGTGTACCCACGTATAGAGTTCCATCGGCCCCGAGGGCGGGTGAAGAGTTCACCATATTGCCGTAGGTGCTTCCTACGTCGTACCGCCAAAGGAGCTGTCCGTTGGCGCTCACTGCGTACACGAAACCATCTTCCGAGCCGAAGTATACACTGCCTTTGGCGTCCACCACGGGAGAAGAGTTAATTCGCCCGCCGGTTTCTGACCGCCACACCCATATCACGCTTCCGTCCTTGGGGTTCAAGCAGTAAAGGCGGCCGTTTCTTGCGGCGAAGTACACGGTGCCGTCTGGACCGACTGCCGGGGAGGCTTTTATCTCTCCGGCGTCGGCGGGGGTGCACTGCCAAATGATATCCCCTGAAGGGCTGACTGCGTACATAGAACCCGCAAACGTGCCCACAAACACCGTACCATCTTTGCCAACAGCTGGAGTGGAGTACACCTCGGCATCGAGCGCGGTTCTCCAAATCACAGAGCCGTCCAAAAGACTTACTGCCGCAAGCTCACCGTCTAGTGTGCCGATGTAAAGCCTACTGCCGTCGTGCGAGAACGCAGGCGACGAGACCATTTGACTTGATGTGCTGAGCGGGGAGCTCCACCGTAGGTACGGGGTGTTAGTGCTGATTACCAGCGAGTGCAGTGCGCCGTCGAACGCCGCGATGTACAGCGCCCCATCTGGGCCGATTGTAGGCGGGCTGTCTAGCTGCGTTCCCGGGAACGGAAAATGCCAGCGGTAACCACCGCTGTGTGAAACCGCATAAAGGCGACCGCCGCCGTCCGGAGTATTTGATGCGAAGGTTCCAAAGTATATGGTGCCGTCTGGGCCGACCGACGGCGAAGCCCAGCCGATTGCGCCTTTAGCATCGAAAAACCAGCGCGGTTTGCCGTCCTCTGGGTTGAGCGCCCACAGTATCCCGCCGTGATCTCCCACATATATGGTACCGTCGCCGGCTATGCACGGCGAGCTGTCGATAGCATGGTTAACGTCCGGCATATACTCTTCGGCGACGAACACCCATTTCGGCGCCGAGGGGGCAGACGGTCCGATGCGGTCCGAACAGCCGGTGCGTTGAAGGTCGCGGCGGAACATCGGCCACACGCTGATTACACC
>JBMFPP010000294.1:0-3910 GCA_049969055.1 Armatimonadota bacterium
CCCGGTTATAGCTCCTGAAACACTCGGAGCTAAAGGCCCCACAGATTACCTCGGATCGAGCTGGTGTCAACATGTGAAAAAAGGCTCTGTGGCAAAAATACATCCGTGGCACAACGCCGGGGCTAACTTTGCCTACGCAGACGGTCACGCGAAGTGGCACCGCGAAGTTCCGCCGCTTTACAAGTGGTTGTCGCACCGACCGCCGGGTTTCAAAAACTGAGCCGAGACACTTTCACAACACGGCTTGCCGATGAAACAGGGGAGTGAGGTACCGAATTTTCAGTTTTTCGGATAATAGTTCGGATACGGCGGGCGCTTCGGAATAGGCGGCTGGTACTTCTTAAGCGCATCCATAACCACCTCCACGGCTTTCTCAAGCTGTGGGTCGCGGCCCTCCCGCCAAAGCTTCGGATCGAACTCCACCTCTATATCGGGATCAACGCCGTGGTTTTCGATTTTCCATTCGCTTTCCGGCGTGTAAAAAGCAAAGTGAGGAGCTGTTACAGAACCTCCGTCTATGAGCTGTGGATAACCGCCTATGCCTATCAACCCGCCCCAGGTGCGCTTGCCGATCAGTAAACCGAGGCCCGCTCTGCGGAACATGTACGGCATGTAGTCCCCGCCGGAACCTGCAAACTCGTTGATCAGCATAACCTTTGGGCCGAAGATTGTTCCGGTTGGAACGGTCAGGTCTGCACCATCGCGCAGTGCAAAATGGCCCATCACCGTGCGCCGCAGGTAGTCGATTACGTAATCCGCGGCGTATCCACCACCGTTGAAACGCTCGTCCAAGATGAGGCCGTCTTTGCCAACCTGGGCAAAGTAGTACCTGTTGAAGTTGCTGTAGCCAGCTTGGGCTGTGTTTGGTAGATACACGTAGGCAATTCTGCCGTTGCTCATACGGTCAACCATGCGGCGGTTGCCTTCAACCCAGGCTAAGTAGCGCAGACTCCCCTCGTTTTCGATTGGGACGACGGTCACCTCGCGCGAATCCGAGCCGTCTGGGTTCGGACCAACCTTCAGCACCACAGACTTTCCGGCGGTTCCCTCGAAGAAGCTGTATATGTTGTCCGTATCCCTAAGCTCACGTCCGTTCACGGCAAGAAGGTACTCGCCTTCTTTTATGTTAACGCCCGGCTGAGTAAGCGGTGCTCGCAGGTCTGGGTTCCAATTTTCGCCGCTGTAAACTTTCGCAAAGCGGTAGCGCCCGTTTTCCACCTTGTAGTCGGCGCCCAGCAAACCCACTGGAACACGCTTCACCTGCGGCATATCTCCGCCGCTTATGTACATATGGCCAACGCACAGGTTGCCAAGCATCTCCGCAAACAGGTAGTTCAGATCCGCACGGCTGGCCACCCCTTCGAGCCAAGGAGCATACTTCTCCTTGGCTGCCTTGAGGTCCAGGCCGTGATGGTTCGGGTCGTAGAAGAAATCGCGCTCAATGCGCCATACTTCGTCGTACATCTGCCTCCACTCGGCGGGCGGGTCAACGCGCATTTCCATGCCTTCCAGGCGCAGAGTTCCTTCTCCCGGCTTTGGGGAATCGGCGGAGGTTATCGCCCAGCGGTCGCCCTGTCTGTAAAGCATCTTCTCGCCGTTGTGCGAGATAACGAAAAAGCCGATTCCGTCCATAATCCTATCCAGCTTGCGTTTGGCAAGGTCGAACTTGTAGAGGATTGGACCGCTGGACGATGAGGGGCCGGGCTGTCCGGATTCCAGGAGGAACAGAATATTCTCCTTGCCGACGGCCATTCCCGTGTAGTTGCGCGCGGGTATAGGAAGCGCTAGGATTCGCTGGTCGATGTTTTCAAAGTCTATTCGAACCTTCACTTCTTCCTCTTTCTTGGCTTCGGTGGAGGGCTTATCTTTGGCTTCATTGGGTTTCGCACTTTCGTCTTTACTTTCACTACTCTTGGAAGGCTCGCTTTCGGACTTTTTCTCTTCCTTAACCTTCTCCTCGTCGCTTTCTGGGGCAAGCGGCGAGGGAAGGTCTTTGCGCAGAACTGCAATGTAAACGCTTCGCGAGCGCGGCCGGTCGAAAGAAGCCATGTTCCACTCCATGGCCGGACCAACGTCTGTGCTGGCGCTGAAGTAAAGGTACTTACCGCTTTTATCGAAGAGAGGCGTGCGGGCATCGCTCATTCCGTCGGTTATCTGATAGCTTTTGCGCTCTTCGATTGAATAAACGAAAACAGCGCTCATGCGGCTTTTGAGCTGTTTGGTGTAAGCCAACCACCTGCTGTCGGGCGACCAAGTTTGCTCGAAGCCGCCCCAGGCGTAGGGGTTTGTGTCCACCTTGCGCAGGCGCTTGGTGTCGATATCAACACACCAGAGGTTCAACCGCTTGTCGGAGAAAGCGATCATCTTGCTGTTGGGGGACCAAACCGGATCGTAGAAGAATGAGGGCGGTTCGGTGAGCTTGATCTTTCTCACCATTCCGGTTGCACCGCTTTGCTCGCGGAGGTGCAGTTCGTATTCTCCGGATTCATGCGAGAAGTAAGCGATCCATCTACCGTCCGGCGACCACGACGGATCGCGCTCTGCGATCCCGGGGGTGTTGGTGAGGTTGCGGACATCCCCCTTCTCCGCTGGAACGGTGAATATTTCGCCACGGGCTTCAAACACGGCGCGCACCCCGGTAGGAGATATATGCGCGTTCACAATTCGGTTTGCAACACGTTCCATGCGGGGTCGCACCTCTGGAAGATCCCCAGCAAGGCGTATTCTCACCTTGCTGGCTTTGTGCGTCTGCAAATCCACCAATCCCAGCGAACCAAACTGCTCGTAAACGATGGCACCGGGGCCAACGCTTGCAGACTTCAGGTCGAATTCGCTGTTGTTCAACACCTTTTTCACTTTTTTGGTGTTGATGTCGTACACAAAAAGAGTTGTTGGGCCATCTCGGTCGGAAAGGAAGTATATTCGGCTTCCAACCCACATTGGGTTGAAGTCGTTGGAATTCTCACGCGGCAGTTTCTCGATGCTGGAGTCGGCAAGGTTAGCAATCCAGATGGGCATGGTAGTGCCGCCCCGATAGCGCTTCCATGCCTGCTGGGGACCGTGAGGCACGTAGGCCAGCTTCGTTCCGTCCGGCGAGAACGAACCCTGGTAGGCCATCGGCAGAGGGACCTCGGTTGGAAAACCGCCGCTTGCGGGCATGGTAAAAAGCTGTGTCCACCTGCCGCGCGCCGAGCGGAACAGTATCTGCTTGCCGTCCGGAGTCCATCCCACAACTCGGTCGGCGGCCGGGTGGTAGGTTAGCCTGCGCGGCACTCCGCCGGATGCGTCCACAACAAAGATATCCACGTTGCCGTCGTACTCGCCGGTGAAGGCCACCTGCTTTCCATCCGGGGAAAAGGCGGGATCGGTTTCTATCCCAGGCCCGTTGGTCAGGCGCTGGGCACTGCCCCCTTCTCTGGGAACCATCCAAAGATCTCCGGCATATGAAAAAACGATGTGCGTTTGGTTCAAAGCCGGCTTTTGAGGAAGCAGAGGCTTCTCTGCCTCGCCGAAGCAAACAGATGAAGCCAAAAGCAACAGAACGGTGAAAACCCTCAGCATACTATCGGCCCCTTGTTTTTTTATGGATGACGCAGAGTCTTTTCGGTATTCATCCAACCGCTCCCTGCATTTTCAGGCAGGAGAAGCGCAGCCGATGGTGAAGGTAAAACTTGGGCGTTTGTGGGCCACCAGCCACACGTACGCCGAAAAAGCAGATTGGCGCGATTTTGAGAGGGTTCTCTTGCGCGCCGGTCTGCGGACTTAAAGGAGTAGCCATGTTTACTAAGGTGCTTAAGCGTTTATCGGTTCTTACACTGGTTGTTCTGATTGCGTGCATCTCTGCAGAGGCTTTAGCCGCAGACAACACTCTTACTGCCAAAGAGAAGAGGCAGGGTTGGAAACTGCTTTT
>JBMFPP010000295.1:0-3910 GCA_049969055.1 Armatimonadota bacterium
CAACGTGCTTTACGAGGTTTTCAACGAAGCCGGAGGGTACTCAACAGAGTGGCAGTACCACATCATCCGCTTCATAAAAGATTATGAAGCAAAGAAACCCAAACAGCATCCTGTGGGCATGACTTTCCAGTTCCAGGGCGGTTCCAACGCCAACCTGTTCAACAGCCCCGCGGATTGGATATCCCCAAACCCGGATGGAGGCTACCGCGACGATCCTCCACCGAACGACGGCAAGAAGGTGGTTATAAACGATACTGACCACCTCTGGGGCGAGGGCGGCAATCCGCAGTGGGTGTGGAAGAGCTTCCTCCGCGGTCACAACCCGATCTTCATGGACCGCATTGTCCACCTCGCCAACCGCACCATCACTTGGGCAGGCCAAAGCCCAGCCGAAGACATCCCTGAAGCCGAAGCCATCCGCAAAGCCATGGGCGCAACACGCAAAGCGGCAGAAAATGTGAACCTTGCGGAACTGCTGCCTATGCCCGACCTGGCATCCAGCCGCTACTGCTTGGCCGCCTCGGGAAAGGAGTACGTTGTCTTCGTCCCTGGTGGCGGCGAGGTAACGGTGGACCTTTCAGCCGCCAAGGGAGCACTGCGCGCGGAGTGGGTCCATCCCATTGAAGGCACTGTGTCATCGGCGGGTTCCGTTCAGGGAGGAGCCAAGCAGACGCTGAAGGCGCCTTTCGCCGGCGATGCGGTGCTGTGCCTGCGGCGTGGGTGAGGGGGAAACCCGTGGCTGACCCTCAGGAGACCGCCTCGGGCTGGGTTAAGTGGCTGGCTAATCCCGTCATCGGAGGCGAATTAGGCACCGTCTTCGACGTCGCCGTGCTGGCCGAGTACGGCGGGTACCGCATGTGGGCCTCGTGGCGGCCGCAGAGAAGCATCGCGCTGTTCGAAAGCTTGGACGGCATCCACTGGAGCGATCCTGTCATCGTACTTGCTCCCAACCCCGACCAAGACTGGGAAGAAGACGTCAACCGACCTGCCGTTCTGAAAAAGAGCGGTGTTTATCACATGTGGTACACGGGGCAGTGCGGCGGAAAGCAGTCCTTCATCGGGTACGCCGCCAGCCGCGATGGTGTATCCTGGCAGAGGATGAGCAGGGAGCCGGTCCTAGCGCCCGAACTACCTTGGGAAAAGGTTGCGGTGATGTGCCCGCACGTTATCTGGGATGAAGCATTGGGGCTCTATCGGATGTGGTACTCCGGCGGAGAACAGTACGAACCCAACGCAGTCGGATACGCAACTAGCCCAGACGGCCTGCACTGGACCAAGCACCCCGAGAATCCGATCTTCGTTCCCGATCCCTCTTATGAGTGGGAGCAGGACCGTGTGGCCGGAGCGCAGGTACTGCAGTTCGGCGGCTGGCATTACATGTTTTACATCGGCTTCAGGGATATCCACCATGCGCAGATCGGAATCGCACGCTCGCGGGACGGCATCACTAATTGGGAGCGCCATCCCCAAAATCCCGTGATTCGGCCCGGGCTCGGGTCCTTTGACGAAGATGCCTGCTACAAGCCTTTCGCGCTGTTCGACGGCCGCCGATGGCTCCTCTGGTACAACGGCCGCAGAGGATCGCTTGAGCAGATAGGCCTGACTGTGCATGAAGGCGAAGACCTGGGCTTCGACTAGATGCGCTTGCAGGTTGAACTGCCGAGAGGAAGAATGGATGCGTAAGCCGCTTTCGCAGATCGAGTCCTCAACCCCCTCCCCCTGGCCCCGCCGAGTAACCGGCTTTCTTGCAGTTTGGATGCTGGTCGTCAGCGGTTCGGTGCTTGCCGCGGTTTGGTCCGATCCGATCAAGCGCGCTGTTGTCGGGATGGCGTGGGGGCTGATTCTGCTTTGGGTGGGCGGATGCGGCCTGACAATGCGCCGCTGGGCCGATCCGCTAAACCGCGCGGTTAGCCGTGTACCCCTGCCGTGGAGCCTCAAGTTCGTGCTCGGCTGTACCATCCTCGCATGCACCGAGGAGGCTGTCACCACCTTGATGACCAACTGCGCCCCGCTGTTCGGTGTGCGGATCGGACAGGCTTACATCACGGCATCGGCCAGCTACCTTGACGTAATTCTGTACCACAGCGTCGTTGTGTTCGTCCCTATGTTCATTGGATGGGCGCTGTTGCTGAGGTGGTGGCGGTTTTCCCCATTTGCCGTGTTCCTGCTGTTCGGCACCACGGGACTTTTGGCCGAAACGATGAGCTTCGGGCCACAAAACCTGGGCAACTTCGCCATGTGGATCTTCGTGTACGGCTTGATGGTTTGGCTGCCTGCACACTGGGCGCCGAATGACCGCCCAGCACGAAAGCCGGCCTGGTGGACCTATCCCCTGGCCGTGGTCTTCCCCATGCTGATGCTTCCCCTCAACTTCGTGCTCGCCCCTTGGCTTTGGCTAACGCCGAAGCATCCGCCCATCCACTTCGCGCCAATCCCCAATTAGAGGTGCGCTCGTGCATTGCATTTCGCTCAAACTTCTTCCCCGTGCCGTCTTACCGTCTGCAAGCCGAACGCGCGGCTGACGCTCCGTTTGTCCGCTCGTAAAACGCGCAGAGTTCGCGCCCCAGGAAGGTAACACCAGCCGATACAAAGAATAAATTCCCCAGAACTGCACCGTAGATGTTTCACTCTCTATGAAGGACTTGCTTTTAGATAATTACCGCGGGTTCTAGCAAACTCTTCTTCGGAGGGATATTTCTGTATGCGGATAAAACCCAATAAGGACGCTCCTTATATAATAGGCGTGGATTTGGGCGGTACCAACGTCCGGGCGGTTCTAAGTGACCGTTCCGGAAACATACTCCAAGACGCCAGAAGACCCACCTTGGCCACAGAACCTCCGCCGGTTATAGAAGGCCAAATTGTTGGTGCCGTACGTGATGCAATGGCAAGGGCCGGCGTATCCGAGCAGGATGTGGCCGGGGTTGGCATCGGCATACCCGGGATTATGGACCACGAAACCGGAGTGGTTTTTTGGTCGCCGAATTTTCCCACGTGGAGCGATGCAGAGCCGGTTGGGGCGAACGTGGCCAAGCAGTTGGGATTGGCCACTTACATCATCAACGATGCCAGGTGCGCGGCCCTGGGAGAGCTGCATTTCGGTGCAGGGCGCGGCGCACGCAATATGGTGATGATCACTCTGGGCACTGGAATCGGCGGGGCTATCGTGCTCGATGGGAAACTTATGCTTGGACCGCAGGGCTCCATAGGCGAGATAGGCCACCAAACGCTGTGGCCGGACGGTCCCAAGTGCGGCTGTGGAAACTTCGGCTGTATGGAGGCGCTGTGCGGGATAGGAGCAATAGTGGACCGATGCCGCCGTAAACTGCAGGCCGGTCGATATTCCCGCATTATCGAGCTGGTCGGCGGAGATTGGGAAAAGATCACTCCGGCCATAATAGACCAAGCCGCCGATGAAGGAGATCCCGTAGCCCGCGAGGTTATGGAGGAGACGGGCATGTGGATCGGGATAGGTGCAGCGAACATGATAAACATCCTGGCACCGGATCTCTTTGTAATCGGCGGGGGCGTTGCCCAGGCCGGAGAAACGATTTTCGAGCCGATAATAAGAACCATCAACGCCAGGGCGGTGCGCAGACAGCGCGAAAGATGCCGCGTGGTTCCTGCAGAGCTGGGAGATAACGCCGGCGTAATGGGAGGCGTGGTTTTGGTTCTTCAGGCGTTGGAAGCCGAAAAATAGCCTGGACACTTGGTTTTTTTCAAGAGAGCGCGCCATGTTTGCCATTAATTTCTATTCGGAAGTCTACGGTGAGATGCTGAAGGACGGCCGCAAAACGGCTACTATCAGGCTCGGTGATAAAAGCCACAAGTACCAACCTGGCCAGCTTGTTTGGATAACTGTGGGGCGCAAACACGGCGTGAGACAGCGGCTGTTTACGGCCATAATCGA
>JBMFPP010000296.1:0-3891 GCA_049969055.1 Armatimonadota bacterium
GCGAGACCAGCTCCGGCTCTTTTTCCGCCAGGTTGTTGTTCTCTCCGGGGTCGTCCACAAGGTTGTAAAGCTCCACCGGCGGCTTGTTGTGGAAATCCGGCTCTAGCGCCTCGATCAGCTTCCACTCCGGAGTGCGCCAGCCGCGCTTTCGCATCCAGGTGCACTCCGTTATGTAGAACTCGGTGTAGTTTGTTGGCTTTTCCCCCCGAATCATGGGCAGGGTGCTGTACCCATCGAGCTTTAGACTTTCTGCTTCGTCTTTCAGGCCGATTAGCTCTAAAATAGTCGGCATAAGGTCTTGCTGGAGGGTAAAGCCTTTCACGCGGAGGCCCTGGGGCAGTTTTCCGGGCCAGCACATAATAAGCGGGATGTGGAGCGTTGGTTCGTAGAGGCCGTGATGGTCGAAGTATATATCATGTTCTGTCAGCGTTTCGCCGTGGTCCGAAGTTAGTATAACAATCGTATTGTCTGCCGCGCCCAGCTCTTCGAGGCGTGTGAGAATGCGCTGAATGCATGCATCCATGTAGGCTATTGCACCGTCGTATTGGGCCACAACGTAATCTGCATCGGTAATGCCGGGCGGCATCCAGGAGCGGAAGAAATCTGCAAACGGCTCGAAGGCGAACACTGGCTCCATGCTGTGTTTAGAGGGGTCTGTGCAGTCAGCGCTGTAGAACATGGTATCGAACGGCGGCGGCGGTAGGTACGGGGCATGCGGGTCCATATGGCGTAGGAACAGGCAGAAAGGCTGTCCGGATTTGGAAAGCTCTTCCAAAAGCGGGATGGCTTTCTCGTTGAGGTTTTCCGCTTTTCTTCCTGGGCGCTCCTCCCAACTCATCCAGGCATGGTAGTTTTCATATTTATCAAAGCCGCGGTAGAAGTCCCCATCGAAACCCACGCATCCAGAGACATATCCGTGCCGCTTTAGGACCTCTCCCAAAAGCTGAATTTTGGGGTCTATCGGCCCTTTGGGGGTAAGTGATACCATCTCCGTAGACATCACGTCCATTCCGGTAAGCATTGAGGAGTAAGCAGGTGTTGTTGGGATGTAGGCGCTGTAGGCGTTTTCGAAGAGCACGCCTCGGCTGGCCAAACGATCTATGTGGGGAGACGTAAGGCGGTGGTAACCGTAACAGCTTAGGTGGTCGGCACGCAGACTGTCGACCCCGAAGATAAGCAAGTTTGGCTTTTCCAAGACCATTGTTAATTCCTCCGAGACAGCAGTTTCTTGAAGAAAGCTATTCAGTAGGATTTTTCCAGAAACGCGGAGCGCGTCCTGCTTCGTATTCTATGCGCTTGCAGCTGTGCTTTGACCTTACGTTAGGCGGCCAAGCAAGTGGGGTACAGTATTTTTGGCGGGATTCAGTATGGAGTTTGGAGGGGAGTATGTACGATCGATATGAAAGACAGTCGGGCGGCAGAGGCCTGGCAGGTTACATAGCTGTTGCCTTAGTTTCTGCGCTGGTTGGAGGGGCCACCGCGTGGTTTGTATCTCAAAGGTCGCTGGCATCGGTTGTGCAGCAACCGAGGGTTCTGGCCTCGGCGCCGTTTACGGTGGCTTCTGGGGTTCCCACCGGTGACGTAACCACCGGCAGTGCCGATGCAGTGGTGCGTGTGGTTCGTAAGGTTGCACCCGCGGTGGTGAACATAGACACCACTTATCGGCCGCGCGGTTGGTCTCTGCCGGATCCGCTTCGAGAGTTTTTCGGACCGGATGTTCTTCCGGAACCCGAGCCCAGGCAGGGTTCCGGATCTGGGATGATCATCAACGCCAAGGATGGTCTTGTCCTTACCAACGCCCACGTAGTGAAGGGGGCTACATCTATAACGGTTTCTCTTCCGGATAAGCGCGAATTTCAGGGGCGCGTGTTGTATACCGACACATTTGGGGACGTTGCCTTGGTCAAAATACCCGGAGGGAACCTCCCAACCGTTACACTGGGACAGTCGTCACGCGTTCCTATTGGGTCCTGGGCAATTGCGATCGGCAATCCGCTGGGGTTCAAGAACAGCGTTACTGTCGGCGTTGTCAGTGCAACTGGAAGGATTCTTCCCGGCCCCGGCGGGCGTCCGCTTGAAGATCTTATCCAGACGGATGCGGCCATCAACCCGGGCAATTCCGGTGGGCCGCTGTGCGATATCAGCGGCAACGTCATAGGGATGAACACGGCTATTATTCCTTCCGCCCAGGGCATTGGCTTCGCCGTAGGGGTGGACAGCATCAAAAAAGCCATCACCGATATGCTTGCCCACGGAAGGGTTATAAGGCCGTACCTCGGCATCCTTTACACCGAGATCAGTAGTCGCATCCAAAGCGAGTACAATCTCCCGTCTCGAGAGGGGGCCTTTATTGTGCGTGTTCAGCCGCGGAGTCCGGCATCCAGGGCGGGGTTACAGCCCGGAGACGTGATTATTTCGATAGACGGGAAGAAGATCACAGACAGCGACGACCTGCGCCGCATAGTGCGCTCTCGTCGCATTGGGGATACCGTTGTTCTTAAGGTTATGCGGGGCGGCAGGACGTGGGAAGCCCGCGTGCGCGTCGGAGAGATGCCGGAGGAGTGAGGTTCCTGCCGGCGGTAAGGTTACTGCCTTGGCCAACGCCGGCACACGTTTTGTGCGTTCCCAATCAAAAAGCATCGCTCGGCTGGTGTTGACATAATCTTAATACTGCTGTAAACTTTGTGTTAAGGAAGCTGTTGATAACTGCAGGGACAAAGGCGTCTCTGCTTACTAACGCTTTGAAAGGAAACTACATATGAGCACTGGTGCTCTTTTGACCGCAAAGGAGCGGTCGGTTGACCCCGTGGTTATTTCGCGCGCAAGATGCAAAGCCTGTGGTATTTGTATAGCCTTTTGCCCCAAAGAGTGTCTTTCCGCCGATGAACACGGCAAAGCCTATCTAGCGGCTCCGGAGAAGTGCACCCGCTGTGGTTTGTGTGAGATTAGATGCCCTGATTTCGCTGTGCGCGTGGAAAGCAGGGACCGCCATGCCGTCAGAAGTTAGGTTTCTCCAGGGCAACGAAGCTTGTGCTGAGGGTGCTATTGCCGCTGGGGTTCGTTTTTACGCGGGATATCCCATCACTCCCTCATCCGAGATTGCCGAGGAGATGGCGGCTAAACTGCCGAAGGTGGGCGGCGTTTTCATTCAGATGGAGGATGAAATAGGCTCTATAGCCGCCTGCATCGGTGCATCGCTTGCTGGTGTAAAAGCGATGACTGCCACCAGCGGCCCGGGCTTCTCTTTAATGCAGGAGAATATCGGCTATGCGTGCATGGCTGAAGTTCCCTGCGTAATCGTAAATGTTATGCGCGGCGGACCTTCTACCGGACTGCCAACCCTTCCCGCTCAGGGAGACGTGATGCAGGCTCGTTGGGGTACGCACGGAGACCATCCGGCTGTTGCCGTTTGTCCGTGGTCGGTTGAGGAGATGTTCACCCTTACAGTCAGGGCGGTGAACCTCAGCGAGAGGTACCGAACCCCGGTTGTGCTTCTTTCTGATGAAGTTGTTGCCCACATGCGCGAGAAGGTAAGGATTCCGACCCCCGAGGAGATAGAGATTTGGGAGCGGCCGCGGCCAACCTGCCCTCCTGAGCAGTACCGCCCGTACGAACCGGACCCGGTGACTGATGTGCCTCCCATGGCGGATTTTGGGGACGGATATAGGTACAACGTGACGGGCTTGGTGCACGATGAGTCTGGGTTTGCCACCATTTCTCCCGCTCAAACTTCTGCATTGGTTGAGCGGCTTGTGCGCAAGGTTGAAAAAGCCCGCCGCGACATCGTGCAGGTTGATACCAGGCACATGGAAAAAGCACGCTTGGCGGTGTTCGCGTACGGGTGCGCCGCTCGCGCGGCGCTTAGAGCTGTTCGAGATGCCCGCGCTATGG
>JBMFPP010000297.1:0-3883 GCA_049969055.1 Armatimonadota bacterium
AGAGATAAAAATATACGATACTACACTCAGAGACGGTGCCCAAGCTGAGGGAATTTCGTTCACCGTTGAAGATAAATTGAAGATAGCAACTAAACTGGACGAGCTGGGGGTTCACTACATTGAGGGAGGGTGGCCCGGTTCAAATCCAAAAGATATAGAGTTTTTCGAGCGCATTAAAGGTCACAAATGGATACACGCCAAACTGGCCGCCTTCGGCTCTACATGCCGCGCTGGCACAGCCGCTTCAAAGGACCCCCTGCTCCAACAACTTGTCGAAAGCGGTGCTCCGGTGATAACCATTTTTGGCAAATCTTGGGATTACCACGTGGTCAAAGTCCTCCGTACCACCCTTGAAGAAAATCTGAGGATGATACGGGACTCCGTTGGCTTCCTCAAGAACACCGGCCGCGAGGTCATTTTCGATGCTGAGCACTTCTTCGACGGCTACCGCGCCAACCCGGACTACACCATGGCAACTCTCGAGGCTGCACTGGAAGGTGGTGCCGACGCAGTTGTACTCTGCGATACCAACGGCGGCAGTCTCCCGTGGCAGGTAGAAGATGCCGTCCGAGCAGCGGTGCAAAAACTGAACTGCCCCATCGGCATCCACGCCCACAACGACTCCGAGCTGGCAGTAGCGAACTCCATTGCGGCCGTGAAAGCCGGGGCTACCCATGTTCAAGGCACCATGAACGGATGGGGCGAGCGCGTAGGCAATGCCAATCTGTGCTCCATCATTCCATCCCTCCAGCTCAAAATGGGCTATCAGTGCTTGCCTCCAGACAAGCTTGCCCAACTAACCGACGCCTCGCTGTACGTGTATGAAATTGCCAACATACCGCCGCTGGAGCGACAGCCTTATGTTGGGCGCAGTGCTTTTGCACACAAAGCCGGCATGCATGTGGATGCCGTCATGAAAAGCCCCTCAACCTTCGAGCACATCGACCCGGCACTGGTGGGCAACTCCCGCAGATTTCTTATATCGGAACAGTCGGGCGGCAGTGCCATCCGCGTCAAGGCCCGCGAATTCGGCATCGATCTGGACAAAGGCTCTCCAGAAGCAAGGGCTATTCTGGAGCAGGTGGTGCGCTTGGAAAACGAGGGCTACGTGTTCGAGGGTGCGGAGGCCTCTTTTGAACTGCTTGTGCGCAAAGTGCTCGGCACCTATAAAAAACTGTTCGACCTAAAAGGCTTCCGTGTAATAGTGGAAAAGCGCGGCCATGATGCAGAAGTGGTCACCGAAGCCACCCTAAAAGTTGCAGTGGACGGTGAAGAGTGCCTTACGGTTGCTGAAGGTGACGGTCCTGTACATGCCCTCGATGGTGCCATGCGCAAAGCACTGCTCCACTTCTATCCGGAGTTGGCAGATATCCGATTAACTGATTTCAAGGTCCGTGTGGTGAACGTGAAAGAAGGCACCGCCGCGAAAGTTCGAGTGCTTGTGGAGTCCAGCGCGCACGAAGACTCTTGGAGCACAATCGGTGTAAGCACTAACATTATAGAAGCGTCTTGGCAAGCGCTGGTTGACGCGGTTGAGTACGGACTCACCAGGCATCAAAAGATGCATCAGGCAGTCGAACAAAAACCTCAAGAGGGAAACCAGCAGGCAGATGAGCAGTAACGACCTTCAGGAGAAACTCCGCCCCTACATCCAAGCCGCCGAGCAGGAGCTTTCGGCGCTTATAGAGTCCGCCTGCACTTGCGAAGAGGCCGCCGGGCTTTACAATATGCTTAGGTACCACTTAGGATGGGTGGAACCCGACGGCTCTCCCGTGCCGGCGGAGGACCGCGTGCGATTCGGCGGTAAGCGCATACGTCCTGCTATCTGCCTGCTTTTCAGCCAGCTCGCCGGCGGTGATTGGCATCCTGCGCTTCCTGCGGCGGCCGCTGTGGAGCTGATCCACAGCT
The DNA here is from genome assembly GCA_049969055.1 of Armatimonadota bacterium. Lineage (GTDB taxonomy): Bacteria > Armatimonadota > DTGP01 > DTGP01 > JBMFPP01 > JBMFPP01. The sequence goes on from JBMFPP010000297.1 coordinate 1,909, forward strand.
TCTCCCTAATCCATGACGACGTTGAAGACGCCGACGAGTTCCGCCACCACCGCTATACTGTGTGGTCGGTTTGGGGTGTGAACCACGCTGTCAACTCGGGTAGCAACTCTCAGGCGTTGGTCAACCTGGCCGTTCTGAGGTGCAAGGAGTTCGGGCATGCTCCGGATAGGGTTTTGGAAGCACTCCGTATTACGACAAACGCTGTTCTGCGCATGACGGAGGGCCAGTACCTGGATATGCGCCTGGAAGGCCCCCGCATTCCATCCCCGGAAACTTACCGAACCATGGTGCAAGGGAAAACCTGCGCACTGCTCTCAGCCGCATGTTCTCTGGGTTGGCTCCTAGGCTCTCCAACCTACAACGCCGGCGGTGTCGAGCTTGCCGCCGCTTTCGGTGAAGCATTGGGACTGGCCTTCCAAGCCCGCGACGACTTCCTGGGACTTTGGGGAGACCCAAACGTAACCGGCAAGCCGGTCGGTTCCGATTTGATGAAGCGCAAGAAAACCCTTCCCATCGTGCTGGCCTACCACTACGCTAACGGTCACCAGAGGAGGCAGATGGAACGGTTTTTCTTACGCAAAAGCGTCGGGCGCTCGGACGCGGAATTATTTATGACTCTGCTGGAGTCGTTGGGGGCCAAAAACCGCACTCTGCAGGAAGCAGAGAAACTGGCTGAAGAGGCGCAGAAGGCTCTCGAACCCCTCCGCCCCTCAGATTCCGACTCACCCAAAGCCGAAGCGTATAATATTATAAAAGACTTGGTTACATTCGTCTTACAGCGCAATTATTAGCGGCCCCGTATTACAAACAATAGGAAGCAAAAACTGTGTCCAACTGCAGATTAACGGTCCTGCTAGTTTCTCCGCTTGGGTACTGCCGAGGAGTTAGTAAGGCTCTTCGACTGGCTGAAGAGGCGCTGAGCGGCACCGAAAGCGGCCCGGTGTACGCTTTGGGCGCGCTCATACACAATCCCCAAGAAATGGGCCGCCTGGAGGAGAAAGGGCTTTCAATAGTAAATTCTGTTGAAGAGGTTGACTGCGGCACCATAATAATAAGAGCACACGGCGTGCCGCCGGAGGTAAAGCAAAGAGCGGAAGCGAAGGGTTTGCGCGTGGTAGACGGCACCTGCGTTGAAGTTACCAAATCGCAGAAAGCCGCACGCGAACTCCTTGAAGCCGGCCGGCGCGTTTTGATCTACGGCGACAGCCGCCACCCGGAAGTGATCGGCATCGTTGGAGCTGTAGGCGGCCGTGCCGAAGTGCTAGAAAGCGAAGACGACGCTCGCAACCTTCCCCCTCCCTACGACCGTATGGGTGTCCTGTGCCAAAGCACCAAACAACCCGAGCGCTTCCAGAAAATCGTGGAGATACTGCGCTCCTACGGAGGCGACCTGGAGGTGCGCAATACAATCTGCCCTTGGGTTATCCACCGGCAGGAAAAAACTCGAGAGTTGGCCTCTGCCGTAGATGTTATGATAGTGGTCGGCGGCAAGCACAGCTCCAACACCCGAAGGCTGGTGGATCTGTGCGCCGATCTCCACAAACCCGTGCACCATGTGGAAACAGCCGAAGAACTGCGGCCAGAGTGGTTTCACGGCGCTAAAACCGTTGGAATAACATCCGGTCTATCCACCCCGATACGCCTGGCAGAAGAAGTGCGGGACGCAATCTACCGCATAACGTCTCCAGAGGCATGCCGCACCGCGTAGCCATTCTTACCGGACCAACCGCGGTTGGCAAAACCGAAATAGCGGTTTTGGTTGCCGAACAGCTTAACGCGGAAATCGTCTCGGCCGACTCAATGGCGGTTTACCGCGGCCTGGAGGTGGCAACCGCCAAACCCTCTCCCGAGCAAATGGCAAGGGTTCCCCACCACCTTATCAACGTTGTGGACGTGGGTTGCATCTTCACAGTGGCAGATTACCGCCGCCTTGCCCTTCAGGCCATAGCAGATATCGAGGCGCGCGGGAAACTGC
>JBMFPP010000298.1:0-3874 GCA_049969055.1 Armatimonadota bacterium
GGCGCGGCTGGCTTTGATGGAGCGGCCTGAGAAAAGCAGTTTCCGCGGGTTTGAAGCCATTGCCGAGGGCAAATATAGAGTAACCTCTTTTGAATGCAAATCGTGCCCCAACCACTGCGATGTGAACATGTTCCAGATGGAGGGCGGTCCGCGCTACTACTACAACGACCGCTGTGAAAAGTACAGCGGAGTTAACAAGAAGAGCTTGGGGGAGGGACTGCCGGATCTGTTCGCCGAGCGAGAAGAGAAGCTGATGAACGTGTATTCCAAGGAGGCTAGGCCGGGTTCGCCGCGCATCGGGGTTCCGCGGGGGCTGATGTTTTCCGAGTATTACCCGCTTTACAAGGCCTTTTTCACAGAGCTTGGGTTTGAGGTTGTTCCGTCGGATCCCACCAACAAGCGCATCATAAAGATGGGGCTGGATGCATCCATCGGGGAGCCGTGCTTCCCATTTAAGGTGGCGCACGGACATGTGCTGGATGTGATTTCGAAGGGTGTGGACTATGTGTTCATGCCGGCTGTTCTCAACACGGAACAGCCGAACCCAAACCTGCGGAAGGCGCAGACATGCCCGTATCTGCAGGCGGCCCCGGAGGTAATATCCGCTACACTTCAGCTTGCAGAGAAGGGTATTCGCCGTCTCACCCCGCGTTTGCAGTTCCAATTGGGAGAGCGGCACCTGCGCAAAGAGTTCGCGAGGCTTGCCCACCAGCTTGGAGCAAGTTCGCTGGAGGCCAATAGGGCTTTCGAAGTTGGAATGGAAGCTTTAAGGGAGTTCCGGCGCTGGCAGGAGCAGAGAGGCCGAGAGGTTTTGGATTCTTTGAAGCCGGGCGAGATGGCGTTTGTGGTAGTTGGGCGGCCGTATTCCGTTTACGACAACGCCGTGAATATGGATATCGGCAAGAAGATTCAGGATTTGGGCATCCTTGCCATTCCGCAGGATTTCATACCGCTTAACGAGGAGGACATCTCCGATTCGTGGCCCAACGCTTACTCTCGGCAGATACAGAAAAAGCTGGCGGCGGCAAGGCTTATAAGAAAGGATCCCCGCCTGCGGGCAGTGGTGGTCACTTACTTCGGTTGTGGACCGGATTCCTTCGCGAACCAGTTCTTCAAAGACGAACTTGGTGAGCCCTGCTACATTATGCAGATCGATGAGCACACAGCTGACGCGGGCATGATAACCCGCATAGAAGCCTTTGCCGATACCGCAAGAAGCGCCAAAGTGGAGAAGTTCGAATTTATTCGGACCGACGATGCTTCGGTTACCTCGCTGAGCGGAAAGCGCTTGTGGATACCGTATGCAAGCAGGGCTTCCAGGGTCTTTGCCGCCGCACTGCGCGCCTACGGGGTTGATGCAGAAGTTCTGCCGCAGTCTCCCGATCCGGGGATGAACCTTGCCCGCGCCGCTATATCGGAGGATGTGTGCCTTCCGGCTTTTATGACCACCGAGGACATCCTGTACAGGGTTAAACAGCCGGATTTCGATCCCGACAGGGAGGCATTCTTCCAAGGGAACTCCGAGGGGCCGTGCCGCTTCGGCATGTACTACGCCCTGCAGAGGCGGATACTGGACAGGATGGGCCTGAAGCAGGTTGACATCGTGACTTTGGGAAGCCGCAGTTACCACGGCGGTTTGGGCACCAGGTTCAGCATGGTTACCTGGGACGCAATGGTAGCGCACGATCTGTTGTACAAGATGCTCCTGTGCACCCGCCCCTACGAGGTTAACCCGGGGGAAAGCGATGCGCTGTTCGAACGGTACCTGCAGAGGTTGTGCGATCTTATCCCGAAGCACAAGGAACTGTTGGAGTCTGGAAAGGGCAAGTGGATAAGCCTAGTTGGGCTTCACCTGGACGCGTTGGAAGAGCTTCTTCATGAAGCGGCGCAAGATTTTTCAGCGGTGCCCAAGCGGGACGAGGAGCGTCCCTTGGTGGGAGTTGTTGGTGAGTTTTACGTCCGGCTTCACGAAGGCGCCAATCAGGATATCATCCGGAAGATCGAGAAAGCCGGCGGCGAAGCATGGCTGGCGCCTATGACCGAGTTCTTCGGCTATGCGAATTTGATCAGCCATATGCTGGCTTTCGAGAGGTGGCGGGATACACTGCTGTGGCAGGAACTGCGCGATGCCGTAAACCGATGGGTTTTGCACCGCTTGGCAAGGCAGAATGAACATAAACTTTACCACGCCACGCTTCCCTTCCTTGCCAAGTACTACGATATACCTGCCAACGAAGTGATCAAGGAAGGTTCGCTGTATGTGCATCCAACCTTCGGCGGCGAGGCCATATGCAGTATGGGGAAAGCCGAGGACTTTGCACAGCGCGGTTTGGACGGCATAGTAAGCGTTATACCGTTTAACTGCATGCCCGGCAATACCGTTACCGCGCTGTCTCAGGCTCTAAGACGCCGCCACGGGAATATCCCCTTCTTGAACCTGGAGTACGACGGCTTTGTGGACAGCACCCGAGACGCAAAGATAGCCTCCTTCATGTGGCAGGTGAAGGAGCGTTTTGCAAGCAAAAAAGCCGGCCAGCGCATGCCGGTCTGACCGCGGTTGACCGCCAAGGGATCTGCGGAGTTTTCCTTTTTCCGCAGGCCCCTTATACACCGAAGGAGTCTGCCCACCTGAGGCGTGTTTGGAGGTTTTCGTAGAAACTGCGCAGGCCGAACGTGATAAGCCGTGCTTTGACGTTGGCGCGTTTTATGCGTATCCTGTCGCCCTGCTGAAGCGGAACGCCCACCTGCCCATCGGCGGTCATCATGGCTTCATCCGAAGATTCCACGGTGAGAAACACCGTTTCTTCATCGGATAGGACCACAGACCTGGCGTTTAAGCTGTGCGGACAGATTGGGGTTATGAGTATAACGGGGACCGAAGGGTGCACGATCGGCCCTCCGGAAGAAAGGGAGTATGCAGTTGAGCCGGTTGGTGTCGACACAATGACGCCGTCGCCTGAGTATGTGGATAGGTAACCTCCGGCAACCTCCGTTCGCACCAAAACCACCCTCGAGAGGGCACCGCGGGTTACAACGACGTCGTTGAGGGCTAGGCTTTCAGTGGTTTCGATCCCGCCGCGCAGGAGAACTGCGCGGAGCATGGTGCGCTCCTCAATATTGTACTCTCCGGAGAGGACACGTCTAACCGCCCACTCGATTTCGTGCGGTTCCACCTCCGCCAGGAAGCCGAAGCCGCCAAGGCGGATTGACAGCAGGGGTATGCCTCTCGGTGCTGCGTAGCGGCTGGCGGCGAGCAGTGTGCCGTCGCCTCCGAGGGTGAAAAGGACATCGGCGCGTTCTAGGTGCGATTCAACGTCTTTGGCGAAGCCGGTTGGTGCTCTGGCATCGAAAGCACAGGGAGAACAAAACGGCACCCCCATTTCGGTTAGCATTTTGACGAGCTTTTCTGCAGCTTCCACCGCCTTTGGCCGGTGCGGGTTTACCACTATGCCGATGGTGCAGGGGGCTTTCATTGCTTTTCGCCAAGCCTTCTCAAGTTGGCCTGTGCATCCCGGTTGTTTGGGTCTAGACGGAGCGCCGTTTGGTAAGCAGCAACAGCTTTACTGCGTTTTCCTTGTTTTTCGTAAACAGTGCCTATGTTGTTATGGGCGGCGGCGAGCTTCGGATTAATTTCCAAAGCCTTTTGGTATGCGGCTAAGGCGCCGGAGGTGTTTCCCTGTTTTTGAAGGGCCAACCCCAATCCGTTCCAAGCTGGGGCGTTTTGCTGGTTTAACCGCAGTGCTTTTCTCCAAGCCTCTTCGGATGCACGATACCTGCCGAGCTGGTAGAGACACTGTGCCAAGCGGCACCACGCATCTGCGTCTGAAGGTTGGGACTGCGCGGTTTGGCGCCAAATTTCAGCGGCCTCCTGAAT
>JBMFPP010000299.1:0-3868 GCA_049969055.1 Armatimonadota bacterium
GGTGGGCGTGTTAAGGACCTGCCCGGAGTTAGGTATCACATTGTGCGCGGTGCCTTGGATGCGGCTGGAGTGAAGGACCGCAAGAAGGCCCGCTCTAAATACGGAACGAAGAAACCCAAGTAAACAGCTGCGCCGTGCGGCGCCGGATTTTGGTGCAATAAGGGCGCTCCTTTTGCGCCCGTATCGAGGGAGAGAGTTACCCATGCCGAGAAAAGGGCCAGCGCCAAAACGCGAGATTATGCCGGACCCGGTGTATAACGACGAATTGGTGGCTCGTTTTATAAACCGTCTTTTTACTCGTGGGAAGAAGAGCGTTGGAGAGAAGATCTTCTATAACGCTTTGGAGATAATTAGAAGCCGCACCGGCAAGGACCCGCTTGAGGTCTTCCATCAAGCGATTAGGAACGTGATGCCGGTTTTGGAGGTAAGGCCGCGGAGGGTTGGCGGTTCAACATATCAGGTTCCAATGGAGGTGCGTCCGGAGCGGCGCAGGTCTTTGGCCATTCGTTGGATTATCACATTTGCGCGGCGCCGCAGTGGCAAGTCCATGGAAGAGAAGCTGGCCGCTGAGCTTATGGACGCGGCTCAGGGAACGGGTGCGGCGGTGAAGCGCAAAGAGGATACGCATAGAATGGCGGAGGCCAACAAGGCGTTTGCGCACTACCGATGGTAGTGCGGCCGCCGAGTTGGCGCAGAATGTCCGGCGAAACAACAGCACCAAAGCTGAATTCACAAGGGTGCTGTATCGAGTTTCGGTCCATCAAGGCCTTCGGATTCGAGAATGAAAACGACCGTTGGCGACGGCTTCTCTGGGTAATATTATCCCTGGGGAGCAGATGGCGGAGCCGGCAAACCCATGCTGTATTCAAAATAGGATCAGCCGACTAAGAGCACATCGGAGGTTCGCCAATGGCAGGTAATAATGTGGTAAGTTTGGAAAACACAAGAAATATAGGAATAGCGGCTCATATAGATGCCGGTAAAACCACCACAACCGAGCGCATCTTGTTCTACACGGGCAAGGTGCATCGGATGGGAGAGGTGGATGAAGGTGCTGCTACCATGGACTGGATGGTCCAGGAGCAGGAGCGGGGGATTACTATTACTTCCGCGGCTACCACGTGCTTCTGGAAGGGACACCGCATTAACATTATTGATACTCCCGGACACGTGGACTTTACCGTGGAAGTGGAAAGGTCCCTGCGAGTGCTGGACGGCATGGTGGCGATTTTCTGCGCCGTCGGCGGAGTACAGCCGCAGTCGGAAACGGTATGGCGCCAGGCAAATCGCTACCGGGTTCCCAGAATCGCCTACGTTAACAAGATGGATCGCGTAGGAGCTGACTTCCTGCGCGTTGTGGACAAGATGCGCGAGCGCCTCGGCGCGAAAGCTGTGCCCATCCAGATACCCATCGGTGCGGAAGCCAACTTTGTTGGCGTTGTGGACCTCATCCGGATGAAAAGCATCATCTACCTTGATGACCTGGGTACCGTCAGCAAGGAAGACGAAATACCCTCCGAGCTGTTGGATCTGGCGTTCGAGCAGAGAGAGAAGATGCTTGAAGCCATAGCCGATGTGGACGACCGCCTTATGGAGAAGTACCTGGAGGGCGAGAAGATCACGGTTGAGGAGATAAAGCGTGCACTTAGGCATGGAACTATCCACGGTGGGTTGGTGCCGGTGCTGTGCGGCGCATCCTTCAGAAACAAGGGTGTACAGCCGCTGATGGATGCAATTGTGGATTATCTGCCGTCTCCTTTGGATCTGGAAGCGGTGGAGGGCGTGAACCCGAACACTGGGGAAACCGAGCGCCGCAGGCCGGTTCCCGAAGAGCCTTTTGCCGCGCTGGCGTTTAAGATAATGTCCGATCCGTATGTTGGCAAGCTTACGTTCCTGCGTGTTTACTCTGGAGTGCTGACGAAGGGTATGCACGTTCTCAATTCAACCAAGGGAACCCGCGAAAGGATCGGACGTATTCTGAGGATGCACGCCAACCACCGCGAGGATGTGGATGAAGTGCAGGCTGGAGATATTGCGGCGGCGGTTGGCCTCGGCGATACAACCACCGGCGACACTCTGTGCGATGAATCTGCACCTATTGTTCTGGAGTCGATTCAGTTTCCAGAGCCGGTGATCTCCATCGCTATTGAGCCGAAAACAAAGGCCGATCAGGAGAAACTGGCCAACGCGTTGAGCCGGCTGTCTGTTGAGGACCCAACGTTCAAAATCCGCACCGATGAAGAAACGGGCCAAACCATTATATCCGGGATGGGTGAACTGCACTTGGAAATAATCCAAGACCGCTTGGTGCGCGAGTTCAAGGTAGAGGCAAACGTTGGTAAGCCTCAGGTGGCCTACAAGGAAACCATAACTACTTCTGCGCGCGCTCAGGGTCGGTATGTGCGTCAGACCGGAGGCCGCGGCCAGTACGGCGATGTGTGGCTGGAGGTGGAGCCACTGCCTCCTGGGTCTGGAGTTGAATTCGTGAATAAGGTTGTTGGCGGTGTGGTACCAAAGGAGTACATACCGGCCGTGGAGAAAGGCGTGCGCGAAGCGCTGGAAGCCGGTGTTATTGCCGGATATCCGGTTATAGACATACGAGTTACGCTGGTTGACGGGTCCTATCACGAGGTAGACTCGTCCGAGCTGGCGTTTAAGATGGCGGGCTCCATAGCCGTGAAGGCCGCAGTACAGAAGGCCGGGCCCATCATCAAAGAGCCGATCATGCGGGTGGAGGTGGTAACCCCCGAGGAGTTTCTGGGAGATGTGATAGGCGATATCAACGCTCGGAGGGGGCACATCTTGCATATGGAGCCTGGTCCCGGCGGAACTCAGGTTGTGAGGGCGCACGTACCTTTGGCAGAAATGTTCGGTTATGCCACCGTACTGCGGTCGCTCACTCAGGGCCGAGCTTCGTACACGATGGAGCCGTCGCACTACGAGGAGCTTCCCCCTTCTCTTTCCCAGGGGGTTCGTGAACGAAGTTCAGGCCCCCAGCTAGCAACTAGATAAGCGGTGAATAACTTGTGATTAGGATACAGGAGTGACCGATGCCGGCTAGAGATAGAGTTAGGATACGCTTGAAAGCTTTCGATCACAAGGTGCTGGATCAGTCTGCGGAGAAGATAGTGCAGACAGCACGGCGGACCGGGGCACGCATCTCGGGTCCGGTGCCTCTGCCAGTGGAGAGGAACGTTTTTTGTGTAATACGCGGTCCCAACATCGATAAGGAATCGATGGAGCACTTTGAACTGCGCACCCACAAGCGCTTGATAGATATTTTAGACCCGGGGCCGAAAACGATCGACGCTTTGCTGAAGCTGGATCTGCCAAGCGGCGTGGACATCGAGATTAGGGGGTAGGCCGAGATGAAGGCAATACTGGGCACCAAAATTGGGATGACGCAGGTGTTCGACAGCGAGGGGCATGTGGTACCCGTAACCGTCATCGAGGCCGGGCCCTGCACGGTTGTGCAGAAGAAAACCGTGGAGACGGATTCGTACTCGGCGATACAAGTTGGGTACGGGGATATTAAAGAGAGCCGTCTCAACAAGCCGATGCTGGGACATTTTAAAAAGCACGGCGTTGAGCCGAAGCGGGTGCTTCGGGAGTTCCGAGGGGAAACGGATCTATCGGTTGGTGACAAAATCACCGTGGATATATTTTCCGAGGGAGATCTGGTGGACGTAACCGGAATCTCCAAGGGCAAGGGCTTCCAGGGAGTGGTGAAGCGGCATCACTTTCACGGGGGTCCCATGAGCCACGGTTCGATGGTCCACCGCAAGCCGCAGTCCAGCGGAGCAACAGATGCGGCCCGGGTTTTCAAGGGCGTTCGCAAGCCGGGTCATATGGGCCATGAGCGCGTTAC
>JBMFPP010000300.1:0-2595 GCA_049969055.1 Armatimonadota bacterium
GGCATAGGCAGTTCCGGCAGGCCGGACTGATCCTGCCAGTAGAGGTGTTTCCCGAGGTTGTGGTAATGCAGTGGGCGTCCGATGCTGAGGTGGTGGATCACGTATTCGGCGGCCTCCTCCGGCTTATAGCCGTATTTTCCATGTATGGCGATGCAGTCGCGGAACACCATTTCGAAGATCGGGACTGGTACGGCGCCGAGCTCCTTTACGTCCAGCATGTGGTAGTAACGCCCTGAGACTCCGGCAAGCCCCTCAAAGAAGTCACTGCAGGGTATGGCCCACTCGCGTCCGCATTCCGAACCGAAGAGACCAAACACGCCGCGCGCGTACTCCGAGATGGCCTGCTTCCACCGCAGATCGCCCTGCTTGGTGATGGGATGGCGGGGATCGTGGCACTCGTAAAGCCCTGCGGCATATGTTGTGTCAATGAAGTACACATCCGGGTCGAACAACTGCTTTACCTGCGGCAGATTTTGCGGCCGCATGGCAAGCTTCACGGCCTCTTTAGAGCAGGTAAGGTAGGCACGTCCGCCGAGCCAGAGCCCGCCTTTCATCAGAGAACCGTTCGGGTTCTTCATAATCCAGTACTCATCCCAGGATGGGGCGTCCCTGTACATATCCTGGTAGTTGTCGTGAAGGCAGAAGAGGTATCCAAGTGCTTTTACGCGGCGGGCGCAGTCGGCGAGGCCCTCATTGCCGCCGCACTCCGGAGCCGCCGGCAGAATGTCTGGATGTTGGCAGTCGTATCCTTTGCGGATCCAGCCTCCCAGGTGGAAGAGCACGGGATAGATGTCGAGGTCACGGCGGATATGCTCGGCCACGCGCGCTACTTCGTCGAAAGTCCAGTGGACCTCCACCGAGACCTCGCGCAGGTCCTCATCGATGCGGCGCGCAAGCGCCGTCCAGAGCTTCACGTTTGAAGCTCCGAAAAGCCGGGCCGCCTGCGGGCGCTCTTTCAGCTTTTCATCCCAGGATACCGAGTAGCCCTTCTCGCGAGCAACTGCAATGTAGGCCTCAGCGATTGAGGAAAGATCACCGCGGCCCAAAAATCGCAGTCGGAACGAGCCTGCCGTTTTTCTCAGGCAGAGCGCCGCCGAAAGCACATTTTCTTCTTGGCTTCTCGAGGGCGCAGTTTCCCGTTTGAGGAGTATTCCAACGTAAGGATCATCCCAAGTGACGAGCAGAACAGAGCCGCTTTTGAACATCCCCAGCATAGCCATATGACAGCCTTCGTAGTCGTATGTTCCAAAGTAATGCTCGAAGGGCTTCTCGCCGGCCGCCGGAACCAAAAGCCCCAACCGCACAGGGACCACCGCCGCCCCTTCGTCTTTGGCGGAACAGCAAAGCCCGCCGCAGAAGAGCTGAATTTCTCCAACGCAGTCTTCCTGCCTTTCGATGAACAGGTCAACGCAGTCGTTGTTGAGGCGGAAAGTGAGAGTCAACGGTATGGGGATGCCGTCATGCGGCTGAAATCGACAGCGGATACTGTCGTTTTCGATCACAGCATCGGACAGGTATAGAGGGAACCGGCGCGGTCCGTCCGGCGCGGGCATCACAACCGTTCCCCAAGGCTCGCCGGTGGTTCTTGGTCCCCATGAGATGCCGGATCTCAGATCTTCAACAGTCCAGGTACCTCCAGCAGGTGAAACTGAAACGGCCACTAGGTTAGTGGAAAGTTTAATATCTTGCGCCATGATTACCGCTCCAAACTCAAGATGATGATGGTGCACTCACTCTGTTCGCTGTTCCTGCGCTCAACACCTACGAGCCAACAGCGCTTCAAACTGCGGCGGCCGCTTTGCGCACCTCGTAACTGTTGACGCTCAGCTCAGCCAGAGAATATACTCAGTGTGGAAGCATTTTGCACTTTGAAAAGTGCTTTTTGTTTCGACGTTGGGGTTTGTTTACATGGAAGAAATATACAGGCTAGAGTACAGAGTTCTTTCACTTGGCACAGACTGGCACGCATCTAACCCTGCGGAGAAGGCCAAGAACGGTGATAAGATTCCGACAGGGTTGAAAGAACTGCCCGATCTGCAGACGCTTTTAAACGAAGCGGCCAAGGAAGGATGGCAGGTTGTGGCGGTGGCATCCTGCAACAGCGGCATCTCCGAGGTGATAGTTGCCAGGCGCGTTGGTTCGAGCACTCAGAAAATCTCTTAGGAGGACGATTTGTTATGAAAATAAAGATAGGAGTTGTGGGATCTGCCGAGGGTCCCTATGTTCCGGGTGCTCCCGAGAAGGCTTACGAGCTTGGGCGCCAGATAGCCCTGCAGGGGTGCATCTTGGTTACGGGTGCGTGCCCCGGCTTGCCGCATGAGGCAATCCGCGGGGCCAAGTCGGTTGGCGGAATAACTCTCGGCATATCTCCCGGGCTTAATCTGGAGGAGCACATAGTTAAGTACGAATCGCCGGTTGATAACTATGACATCTTGATATTCACAGGGAGCGGCCTTATGGGGCGCGAAATCACGGCGGTGCGCACATGCGACGCGGTTATAATTGTTGGAGGCCGCTCCGGAACGTTGGGCGAGTTCGCAATTGCTTACGACGAGGGTAAAATCATAGGGGTTTTGTTCGGCACCGGTGGTCTGG
>JBMFPP010000300.1:2605-3855 GCA_049969055.1 Armatimonadota bacterium
CCTGATTTACGAATCCGACCCGAAAAGGCTTGTGGAAAGGGTTCTGCGGGCCTTTGACAAGCGCCTGCAGGCCACCAACGACGATGCCATAATCGGGGCTTACGAGCCGCTGAGCAAACTTTTCGGTGAGCCGCTTTCGCTCCGCAATTCCAACGGCCACTGAGCATGGAAGCCAACGAAGGGTTTGCCGAAACCAACAACCCTATGAATTCCAAAACGCTTTGGTGTTTGTTGGGTTGTCAAAGCGTTTTGGCAGACTCTTCGATTTGATATTGAGGGACAGGCCTGCTGTGCCGGGTCCGCAGTGCATTTTGGTGGTGTCTGCTGTCGGCGAATTGAAATAAGAAAGCAGGCAACCAGACGCCAGGTGAGTGAATACGCGTTTGATACAATAGCAGCCATTGCAACGCCGCTTGGGGAGGCGGCAATCGGCGTGGTGCGCGTTAGCGGTCCGGGGGCCCTGGATGTTGTTGCACGCCTCTTCAAGCCCGACCGCGGCGTGTGTATCCAAGAGCTTCGCCCACGAACGGCTTACCTGGGACGCATTGTGGAGCCGGATACGGGCGAAACCGTTGATACCTGCCTCATCACAGTTTTCCGCGCTCCGCACAGCTACACAGGGGAAGATGTGGTGGAGCTAAGCTGTCACGGCGGCGCAGTGCTCCTTCAGCATGTGCTCGCACTGCTTCTTCAATCCGGTGCCAGGCTGGCAGAGCCGGGCGAATTTACAAAACGCGCATTCCTAAACGGCAAGATGGATCTGGCGCAGGCCGAAGCCGTGATGGATGCCATAAGCGCGCGTACGACAGACGCTTTGAAGATCGCCGTCAAACAGCTTGAAGGCCGTCTGACACAGCGCCTTGCACCGATCCGCAGTCAGCTTCTCGACATCCTTGCGGCCTTGGAGGCGGCGATCGATTTCCCCGAGGATGTGGATGAGCCGGAGCCGTCGGAGCTTCGCGCACAGTTGAACACGGCTTTAGAAACGGTAAACAATCTGCTGGCAACCGCCGAAACGGGAAGAATCTACCGTGAAGGGGTGGCCGTTGTGCTGGCCGGGCGGCCCAACGTAGGGAAAAGCAGTTTGCTCAACGCGCTCCTCCGGGAGTCTAGGGCTATAGTGACCGATATCCCGGGCACCACCCGGGACGTCATCTCGGAGGCGATGAATCTGCGCGGCATTCCCATTCGCCTGCTGGATACGGCCGGGCTTAGACCTGCTAAGGATCCTGTAGAGGTTGTGGGCGTAG
>JBMFPP010000301.1:0-3851 GCA_049969055.1 Armatimonadota bacterium
AACCGGGCGGCTTGTGGCCATTGCAACCGTAATTCGTCCCGGTACAGCTGTGGTACTTTCGATGAACGCACCGCCCACCGGCATCATCGGCCCCAAAAGCGCGTTAGAGGCCTGCGGAGCCGGCTGTCCCGGCGGGGTAGATTGATCGAACACCAGGGTGAAAGACACCCCGCTTATTGGCGAAACCGAAGAAACATCAACGGCTATGTCCACCGTCTGCCCTGGGACTGCACTCGCATTTCTCACCGACAGGGATGGAGTTTGCCCAGCGCAGGGAATCTGGACAGCGCACATCATCAAAACTGCCAGAACACTCCGTAGTGACATCGCACCAAGGCGCATCGGTAACCTCCTATGCTTTCTCAGGCAAGAAGTTTTGACGTTCAATTAATCCACATTGGTTTGTCAAAACTTCTTGTTGGGCGCCGCAGGGCACTTGGTTCTGCTGCTGCCGGCACGCACCACCTTCAATTTATGATACCATACGTGCCCTAGTTCGGCGCACCAGATCCCATCTCTAAGCCAACCACACGGACTTCCAGAGCCAGCTCTCTCAGTCTTCCGCGCCAAACCACCCGCGGCTCCAAACAGTGGAGGACCTTCCCCAAGCCCAGGCGCACGTCGAAAAGCCGCCGCTGTTCCACGTCGTATCTGGTGGATATCTCGAACGAGTAGCCGCCCCTGTAAATTTGCAGTTCCTGGCTGAGCTCAGTCGGAAGATAAGCCTCGTCGAACACAAACGGTGTTCTGCCTGCCGTAAAGTGTTTCACGAAGCCCAGCTTAAGCCAATCGCGCCGGCCGATCATGCGGGCCGCGGTAAGGGCCAGGCTTATGTCTCTGTAGTCATCTCCGGTGCCGTAGTGCACTGCCCTTATCCCTGGAACCACAGCAAACTTCCATTTGCCGAGGGTTGGCCTGGCCGGTTCGCCCAGAAAGAGCAACAGCCCAATCCGGGAGCTGTTCACACCGGTGGTGCGTTCCTTAAACCATCCAATGGATGCTTCACCGGTCAGTATATCAAACGGCCTCCCCAAAGCTCCTTTTTCTAGCAAGAAACCTGCCTCTGGAGCACGGGTTACAAGCACACGCTTCGGTCTTCTGCCGGTAAGCTCCTCCTTGTAAAACCATCGGGCAAACGGCGTGAAAGGCGTGTTTCTGCGAACGGTTGCCAAAGCCTTAAAACCGACTTTGGTTGCCAACTGCGGTTCCAGAAGCAGAACCGAGTTCAAACCCAGCGGGTAAGACAAAGGCCAGCTCAAATAATAGCCGGACAGATGGCTTCTACCGATCCGCGGAATCTCTATGCCGGATGAGCCGGGTCCACCAGAAACGTTTATCGCCGCCCTGTTTACATGAAGAAGGGTGGTTTTGCCCAAAGTAAGGGAAATGTTCTCCGCAACCCCTTTCCCGTTGGGGTCCACGCGGATGCTCTTAGCACGCAGAGCGAAGTGCGGCTGTTCCAGATCGCACGCCGTAACAAGGCCGTCCTTCACAGAGAAGCCCTTTTCCTGTACGCTGATCTGGGCGCCGCGAAAAATGAGCCCCTGCACCAATGCGCTTGCGTTTGAGACTGTACCCGATCGAGTTTGAAGCGAATACTCCAAATCACTGCCAGTTATCAGAACCCGGATTGCTTCCGGCAAACCGCGCGGTCGGCGGCCTCGTGATACCATCTGCGAGGGCAGACCAGATTCCACGGTTACGCGCCCGGGCAGGTATAAATGCCGAGCCTCTACGTCCCACTCGGCTAGGTCCGCTCGAAAGACGGCGCCGTCCGAAGTTACTTTCACATCGCCGCTGGCCACAACCAGCTCGCGGCCGCTGCGGAATTCCCGCTTGATTTCCTTCGCCTCCAGGTTTACCTCAACGGAAGCTTGCTGGGCAAAGCAGACCCGCGCACAAGCGCAGACGACTGCTAAAAACAAAATCGGCCGTCGACACCACGCCGGCACAAAAAACCCAAGGCGCTTTTCAAAAAGCGCCCGGCCCAACACTCTATTCACAGCCTCTTCTCCAACCAATCCGCAAGCTCATCCTCCTCGGCATATCCTACGGTTTTGTCAGTCTGCTGTCCGTTTTTGAAAAGTATCATGGTGGGAACACTGCGTATCCCATATTTATCACTGCTTCTTGGGTTCGCATCCACATCCAGCTTGGCAAACCTAACCCTGCCCGAGTACCGAAGCGCCAGCGCCTCAATAACCGGCGACAATTTTTGGCACCAACCGCACCACTGCGCGTAAAAATCCACCAAAACCGGGATGTTTGACCTCAACACTATGCGCTCGAAAGTTGCGTCGGTCACTTTTACGGGCGCTGTTTCCGGCGGGAACGAATCCAACCCAACGGCCACCTTGAGGATCATCAAAGCAATCTGCACACCTGCTTGCGGGTAGTTTGAGCCCGTTGGGTTGATGTTTCTGGGAAGCGCAGCCCCCTGCTGGAAAGTTGGGCTTGCAAGTCCCAAAGCAAACCGCAGGGCCAAAACGGCATCTGCAACGGTAACCACTCCGTTGCCGTCTACATCGCCCACAAGAACCCCTTCGGGGGTGTACTGCGCGGATGCTTTTGCACAGAACAAGAGCGCATACAAGATGCAAACTGCAAACACCAAAACAACTCTTCGCATTTCCGCTCTCCAGATCGATTTCCTTCCTGAAAACCGGAAATACCCCCAAACCAAAAGGAACGAGCGTGGGGTTTATAAACTTATTCACCCCACGCCCCTGCTGTGCCTCTTAAGATAAGGCCGAAATCAATATAAAAGATGCAGACCTAGGAAAGCTTCTCCAGACCCACTGCCGCACGCAGAATCCTAGTTACCTCGGCGATGTCGATCTTGCCGTTCTTGTTGAGATCTCCGGCGGCAAGCTGGGCATCCGTGGCTTTTTGGATGCCGACCGCGATCTGCAGGGCCAAGGTAGCATCCGGGATGCCCACTTTTCCGTCACCGTTCAGATCGCCGGGGACCACCGCGGGTGCCGGAGGAGCCGGTATCACGGCGCGGAGGTTGTCGATGTAGATGGGGCCGGTCCATGGGTTGCCCCCGTTGGTCCTCATACCGAAGTTGGTTACGGCTTTCAGCGTGGCCGCCTGCTCCGGAGTAAGTATCAGCTCGATGGTGTCCCACATTCCGGAGTTGAGGCCCTTGGTCTCGGTCCAGATCATTCCAGAGGCACTGCCGATGCCGATGCCGAGCTGCCACCAGTCTGTTGGATGGCTCTCATCAGGGACGAACACATCCAAGCGAACGGCAATTGCTTTGGAAAGATCAACCGACGGCAGAGATTGGGTGGAGAACCAGTTGCCGTGCCACCCCTGCATATCTGTCATGTCGATCTTGATGGAGCCGTCGCCCTGGATGATGAACTGCTTGTCGGAGTTGAAGGATGCAGAAGCGCCCTCGCCCACAGTAAACATATCGAGGTCCGACGCTTTATCGAAGCCGAGGATCAGCGTTTCATCTGGGTGCAGGCCGGGCCACTTATCCTTCCATATGCGGATGTTGTCCACGTAAACCGGAGCAGTCCAAGGTCGCTCGCCGTCGGTGTTGCCGGCGAAGTAGATTCGGGTAACCCCTTCGGTTTTATCCGGGTACAATGTCCACACAAGGCGGTTCCAGCCTGCATGCACATCGCGGTTGCCGAAGTAGGCCGTGCCGTTCGCAGATACTATGCGGGGAAGGAACTGGAACCATCCACCAGGCCTGTCTGGATACAGCGCTTCCGCAGGCACGTAAACATCCATGGAGAAGGCGTTGTAGCCCGTCATGTCGATCGGCTCTTCGAAGTCCACGGAAAGAATGGGCACCCTCCAACCGCCTATGTCTGTCAAGTCGAGAATCATGGATC
>JBMFPP010000302.1:0-3848 GCA_049969055.1 Armatimonadota bacterium
GTCCTTCTGTGGATGAACTGGAAGCTGACCATATTTGTGCTTTTGCCCGCGCCGGTTGTTGCCGTCTTCAGCGTGGCTTTCATGCGCCGCCTGCACAGGGTGTACGGAAAGCAGTGGCATCTGTGGGCGCGCATGCACGAAGTTATAAACAACGTGCTTTCCGGCATCAAAATCGTTAAGGCGTTTGCGCAGGAAGAGCAGGAAGTAAAGCGGTTCAGCCGCCGCAACACCGACCTTTTCTCCGCTCAGGTTCGGGCGGAACGCACTTGGGCCGCCATGTGGCCGCCTATGGCCTTCTTATCCGGCTTGGGCGGTTTGCTTGTGTGGCTTTTCGGCGGCCACCAGGTGTTGGATGGGAGCATTACCATCGGCGTGTTGATGGCTTTCATCGGATATTTGGGTATGTTTTACGGCCCCATCCAGTTCCTCCCGCGCCTCAACGACTGGATATCCCGTTCGCTCACTGCCGCAGAGCGAATTTTCGAGGTTTTGGACAGCGAACCCGAAGCTTACGAAGATCCGAGCGCAGTTTCCATCCCGCGCATAGAAGGCAGGGTGGAGTTCCGAAACGTCACCTTTGGCTATGATAAGTACAAACCTGTTCTGCACAACATAAGCTTCACCGTCGAGCCCGGAAAGATGCTTGGCCTTGTGGGTCACTCTGGCGCCGGTAAGACCACGGTGATCAACCTCCTCTGCCGCTTCTACGATGTTGATGAGGGGCAAATACTGATCGACGGTGTGGATATCAGGAAGCTCAAGCTGGAGGATTTGCGCCGCCAAATAGGAATTGTGCCGCAGGATCCGTTCCTCTTCTCGGGTACGGTGGCTGAGAATATTAGCTACGGCAAGCCGCACGCCACCCGCGAAGAGATAATCCGCGCCGCCATCGCCGCCAACGCCCACGACTTCATCATGCAGATGCCGGATGGATACGACAGCCAGGTTGGTGACCGCGGAGGCCGCCTCTCCGGCGGAGAAAAGCAGATGATCGCTATAGCGCGGGCCATCCTGCACAACCCCCGCATCCTCATCCTTGATGAAGCAACATCGTCCATGGACTCCGAGACCGAAAAGCGAATTCAGGAAGCGCTGGCGCGCCTTGTGGAAAGCCGCACAACATTTGCCATTGCACACCGCCTCTCCACCCTGAAATCTGCCGACCATCTGCTGGTGCTGGACCACGGCAGGGTGGTGGAGTACGGCACCCACGAAGAGCTGATGGAGAAACAGGGGACTTACTACAGGCTGGTGCAGATCCAGTCGGAGCTGTCTCGCTCTATTGCAGTAGGCGGCTGAGCCGTTTAAAAGCAGGCGGACGGCGTTAAGCTTGATTGTGCTTACCGCCGTCTGCTAAACTTTTTCATGGCCGTGCCAGGCCGCTTTTCTCTGCAGGCTGTCGATTCAAAATTTGCAAGAAAGGGAAGTTTCAATGGAGTATCGCTCGCTTGGCAGAACAGGGGTTCAAGTAAGTGTTCTTTGTCTCGGATGCATGACTTTCGGCTGGAAAACCGATCAAGAGGAAGCGTCTCGAATCATCGACCGGTTCATAGACGCCGGCGGAAACTTTATAGACACCGCAAATGTGTACAGCCGAGGCGTCTCCGAGGAAATGACGGGCAACGCCCTGTCGGGAAGCAAAAGGGACAAGGTGATTCTTGCCACCAAGGTTCACGGCAGAATGGGGGATGACCCAAACGATTGGGGCAACCACCGCCTTCACATTATGCGCCAGTGTGAGGAAAGCCTCCGCCGCTTGAAAACCGACCATATCGACTTGTACCAGATACACCGGCCGCAGTCTGCCGTTCCCATCGACGAAACACTGCGCGCATTGGATGATCTTATACGCCAGGGCAAGGTGCGCTACATAGGCACAAGCACGTTCGCGGCTTGGCAGATTGTGGAATCGCTTTGGGTAAGCAAAGAGCTCGGTTTGAACCGGTTTGTCTGCGAACAGCCCCCGTACCACATCCTCGACCGCCGGATAGAACGAGAGCTGATCCCCATGGCAAAAACCTTCGGCATTGGAATTATCCCTTGGTCGCCGCTGGCCGGAGGGAAGCTGACGGGCAAATACAAGCGCGGTCAACCCGCTCCAGAAGGCTCTCGTGAGAACCCGGAGAACTTCAGCGAAGGCACCTGGCGCGTATTGGAGGGTCTTGAGAAGATCTGTGCAGACAAAGGCTGTTCCATGACGGCTTTTGCGTTGGCTTGGTGTGCGGCCCAGCCCGGCGTTACAAGCCCTATAATCGGTCCAAACAGCGTCAAACAGTTGGAGGAGAACCTGGCCGCCCTTGATGTGGAAATCACCGAAGAAGACCGCAAGCGTGTGGACGAGCTCGTGAAGCCGGGCGAACACGTGGAGGATTACTATAGGGCAGACTTCGGCCCGCATCCTCACAGGGTTTAACAAAAAACCAAAAAACTTGGCGCTCGATTAGCTGCTGTTAATTTGCAAAACTTCTTGAAGGCGGGGAGGTAAACCCTCCTCGCCTCACTCAAAACCAGAACCCTTTTAGGCTTTAAGATACGAATCCCACGGCTTCCTCATGGGGCGAGAAAGCATGCGGTTTGCTTCCTCGTCGTTTACAAAGCGCTCTTTCGCAGGGTCCCACCTCAGCTTTCGCCCCAACTGCATGGCGATGTTCCCGATGTGGGCTATAGTGATGGTCCTGTGCCCAATCTCCGCCGGCGCGTAGCACTGTTTCCGCGTCTTCACGCAGTCCAAAAAGTTTCTGATCTCATCTGGGGCTGTGTACAGGTGCACCTCGTTTGGCTTGATTTCAGAGTCCAAAACGGATTTCGGCTCGGCTTGAAGAGGCGCACCCCAACCGGAACTGCCGATCCATCCCTCCTCACCTTCGAAGCGAATGCCCGGCTGTGTGGACACAACGTTGAGCGTAACACCGTTTGCATACTTGTAAGTTATGTCGAACTTGGTTGCGGTGTTGAAAATCCCTTCTTTGGGGAATTCCCCTTTCCCCTCGACCTCCACCGGGCCGGTGAGTTCTGTGTTGTTTCCCCACTGGGCTATGTCTATAAGGTGAGCACCCCAGTCGGTTAAAAAACCGCCGGAATAATCCAAGATCCAGCGGAAATTCCAGTGACAGCGTGCGGGGCAGTATGGGGCTTCCGGCGCCGGTCCCAACCACATATCATAGTCAAACCCTTTGGGCGGCGGGCACACCTCTTGGCTAGCCGGCCTAATCCACCGCCCCTGTGGAAGCTCAACCCGAATATGTCGAAGCTTTCCTATGCGCCCGTTGCGAACCAATTCGCACATTCGGTGGTAAACCCGTATCTGAGTTGAGCGGTTCTCCGAGCCGGTTTGAAACACCCGCTTGTGCTTTCTGACCACATCGCTCAATATCCGGCCTTCGGCAACGGTAAGGGTTAGCGGCTTTTCGCAGAACACATCCTTTCCTGCCCGCGCCGCCGCAACCGCTGGAATAACATGCCAATGGTCCGGTGTGGAAATAACCACGGCGTCTATGTCTTTTCTGGCGATTATATCGCGAAAGTCGTTGTACGCGTCACAGCCCTTATAAGCGCCCTGCCCTCTGGTTTTGGAATAATGCTCCTCCACCAAGGCCTTTGCTTTCTCGCGGCGTTCGGCATCGACATCGCACACGGCCAGCACCTGTGCGTCTTCATGGGCCAGGAATCCTGTCAAATTCCTCCCGATACCGTGGTCCCCGGTTCCTATGGACCCCAATGTGGTGCGCTCGCTTGGGGCCGTTCGCCCTCCGGCGCCCAAAGCAGAGGAGGGCACAATGTGTGGAAGCGCAAAGACCGCAGAGGACAGCACGGCATTCCTGACTAACTCGCGCCTTTTCACTTTAGGT
>JBMFPP010000303.1:0-3841 GCA_049969055.1 Armatimonadota bacterium
CCCACCGCACCATGAACTCGGCTATGTGCGGAGGAGTAAAGAACTGCCCGAAGCGCTTGCGGTGAATAAAAGATGCAAGCGATGCGTAAGCATCCTCCGGGGGAGAAACGTCATCCGGAGAAGAAAAGAGCGTATGAACCTCTTTCATGGGCGCAGTGCCAAACAAAGGGTTTACAAAAACCGATGCTTAGATTTCGGAAAACTCTTCGGCAATTTCTGCTGTGATCATCCAAGCGGTAGAGAGATGTCATCCACATCGGCTGCAGACTGGGGCGGAGGTGTTGGTCCTGCAGTTCTCTGGTCCCTGAAGTTTCTTCCACCATCGTCTTTTCCGTTCCAGCCGATGCTGTAGATGAGACAGCCGCCCGGGCGGCGTCGGTAAAGGAACTCGCCGCCGGTGATCGGATCTTTCGGCAGTTTCCAGCCGAGCCGTGCAGACACGTCCTGCAGTGCGCTCGGGTAGCTTCCGGTGCGCTTGCGGTATACTTCCAGCGCCAGTGCCCACCGCATCAGCGCCAGGCGGGTTAAATACTCGTAGTGATTTTTGGCAATTCCTCTTAGATCGGCCCCTATCGAAGCGCCTGCTTTGCTCTGCTCGGCTTGCTCCGAAATCTGCTTCACAGCGGCAAGTCCGGTATCAGATGTTTTAACTGCTTGTACTGCGCCTTCCAATCGCTTCTGGTAATCTCGGTAGAACAGGGTTTGGGAGAGGTCGGCCAGCAGGGATCTTGTTTCAGAGAACACCCCCGGTGTTCTGGTTGACGGCAGTCACCCGCCGCCGGGGCAGATACTCTCGGATGTCTGTTTGCTTGATGTATTCCGCAGTGTTTGCATGGACAAGGCTAGCTCACCCTGAAGAGCGCGAACCAGAGCGCCGTTCAGGTTCATCTCCGCCAAAGTTTGGTCCAGCTTCTTAATGTCTTTTTCGCTCAGTATCGACGTTTCCAGCACGCCGAGAAGTGCGCGGCCCGCTATCCCGATGCACGCGTACTCCACCAGCACGGAAATAAGGACTGGGTCTTCGCCGACGTGTTTAGCCATTCTGAAAGAGGCTTGCAGATCTGCGGCCGCTTCATGCGCCCGGCCGTCCATTGCGCAGAGCTTTGCGTGAGCGGCGGTTGCCCGCGCTAGTTCGCGCAGGTCAGCGTAGTACGGGGAACGGAGCGCTGCGGGATCTGCGGTTTGCCAGTTCGTTGGGAACCGACAATGCGGCATTGAAGCGGCACGGCGGGCCAAGCTCAGCGCTTTTTCGTATTTTTGGAGGGCGGCCCGCACCTTTGGAACGATCGCTTTAGCATTGGCGCCGTCCGACGAGATAAAACTGCTGAGCAGTTGGGAGGCATTTCTGTCTTTTGGGCACAGTTGAAAAGCGCGCAGGTAAATCGGGGCGGCGTTTTGTGAGCTCGGTACCGGCGGAGCAAGTTCGGTCAGCGAGGGCACTCTGTCTTCACGGGAACCGGCGGCGAATGCGGTATGCGCTGAGAGCATCACCGCCACAGCGGCAAGCGAAAGCGCTCCAAACTGTTTTGGAATTCGAAGGACGGGGCTTTTCATGGTGCGGAAGGCAAAAGCGTGCATTTGGAACCCCCTTCGTGGCCGAAGCCCGAGAGCAGTTATCTGCCTGTCTGCCACGGGTATTATGTTCCCTCGCTGTTTGGAAGTCAAGTAGATGCGCAGTTTCGTGCCGCATCGGGGCACCGGGATGTTTTTCAAATCGGGAACATCCGGATTTCGTCTTTCGTCTAACTGCTTTGAGAAAATAACCTCACAAAACCACTGCTTCAACCACCTCCAAAAAGTTTTGCAAGGAGGGCTAACTGCTATGAAGCGTGGATTTGCACTTTGGGTAGCTGTTGCTCTTCTTGTTGGAGCGGTGGCGTCGGCCGGCGCGGCGTGGCCGCTTATCTGGGGCTGGCGCTATCAAACGGTTACCGGCACCGTAACCGCTGTGAACACCGCCAACAGCACAATCACCATCCAAACAACTATCCGCGGGCTTCCGTCCACGGTTACTCTCTCGGTGGATCCGTCGGCGCGGATTGTGCGGCATTCCAGTACTCCCATATCGGGGCTTAAAGTGGGCGACCAAATTGAGACTGCCGGACTGCCGCTTGTAATCCAGGCGAGCAAGCTTTGCGCATCCGCTCCGTCGCCGGCCGCTGGTGCTCCTGCAGGTGGTGCAGGCGGCGTGGCTAGTCCCAACAAGGCGGCTCCTCTCCTGAGGCCGGATGCCGAGGCCCGTGCCGTTGGGACCGTGAAGTCTGTGGATGTTGAAAAGAACCAGGTAGTGATTGTACTTCCGGACGGCAAAACGGAGGTCACGGTTGTAGTGCCGGCTGATCTGAAGGTGGAGCGGCGCGACGTTGTTGCGCTTGACAAAGTTCAGGTTGGGGATGCGGCCCATGCACGCGTTAAGCTCGGTGCCGGCGGCCGAGCGGTAGTCGTGGCTCTTGAGGTTTTTGAGGCGAAGGCTTCTACATCCGCTCCGCCTGCTGAGGGCGGTGCTGCTGCCGGAGGCGGAGGGACCGGCTGAGCAAACGATCGCTGGCACGTGCAAGAGCGGTGAGCCTCGTTTTGCGGCTGTGCAATGGTTAATCAGAGGGCGGCTCACGGGAACTCCGAAGCCGCTCTCTTAACTTTCGGCTTCTTCTTTTCAAAAGAAACTTCCTCCAGCAGTTTCTTCGGAAGGAGAGTTTTCGCCTGCACGGAAAACGCTTACAGGGGTGGACTCCGTTGCTTTGGAAGAGGGTTGCCGCCGCGCTTGTGGGCATTCCGGTATTGGTTTTGCTGTTGTTTCTTGGCAACGGCGAGGCGTTTGCACTGGCTGTTTGTGCCCTGTCTTTAGTTGGGCTTCAGGAGTTTTACTCTGCGTCTGCCAAAAGCGAGATTCGGCCGGCTGTCCCTTTTGGCTGGGCTGGGGTTTTGATGGCTTGCGCTGCGGCTTGGGGGCGAACGCAGGGGGTTTCGCTGTTCTGGTTGGTTCCGGCGCTGACAGTTCTGTTAATGGCGGCTTTGGCAACCCAAATTGTGCGGCCGAACCGCGCCCCCATTAGGGACCTTGGTTGCACTGTGCTTGGAGCTGTTTACGTTGGCTTGCTGTTGCCCCATCTTATACTCATCCGCGGCATCAGCTTAACGATTTTCCATTCCTGGGTCAATTGGTATTCGCTGGGCGCCAGGCTGATGCTGTTTGTTTTTCTAGTTACTTGGGCGGCGGATACCGGAGCATACTTTGTTGGTCGTTCTTTCGGCAGGCGGGCGCTGTGCCCCAGCCTAAGCCCGGGGAAGACGGTGGAAGGATTTTTGGGCGGACTGCTGGCCTCGTTGGTAGTTGGGACGGCGTTTTTTGGGCCGTTGGTCGCCTCTGTTCTGCCGCCTTTCAGCGCGGCAAATACAGCTTTTCACGGCACAGCGCTCGGGGTTATTGCCGGTATTTTGGGGCCGATCGGCGACCTCAGCAAGTCGGCGTTGAAGCGAGAGCTTGGGATAAAGGATTTTGGTGGTATAATACCGGGCCACGGCGGCGTGCTGGATCGATTTGACAGCCTGATGTTCGTGGCACCTGCGTCCTACTATTATTTCCTGATGCTGTTAAGCTGGTAGCTCCTCATTACTCCATGGTTCAAGCCCCAGGAAAGCGCGAAGAATGCGCACCACATCCGCCAGGGTGAGGGTTTCAGCAAGCGCTTCTGCCGCGGTAACTTCGCCCTCCAATTTTTGTCTGGCTTTGATGAAATCGGCTCCGGTTACAACACGAAGGCCCAGCACCACATCCGAAAGCTCTGCGCGCCCGTTGTTGTTCAGATCGCCGAACACACTGATGGGTCCCGGGCTTCCCAAC
>JBMFPP010000304.1:0-3820 GCA_049969055.1 Armatimonadota bacterium
GCACCTCTCCGGTAACCTGCTTACCGGAAAGATCCAGAGCTACATAGCGAAAGGTCGGCATTTAGAACTCGTCCCTCTGGCACACGCGAAGAACTTCATCCACTGTGGATATTCCCTCAAGCACTTTCTCTCTGCCGTCACCAAGCAGTGTAGTCATGCCTTTCGAAACCGCGTACTGCTTTATCACAGTAGCAGAGGCTCGCTCAACTATCATCCGGCGGATTTCATCGTCTACGGTAAGCATCTCAAACACGCCGATGCGTCCCTTGTAGCCAGTACGGCCGCACTCCTCGCATCCAGCGCCGGCGTACAAGGTTCTGCCGTTCAGATCCTCGGGAGTCAAACCTATCTGCCGTAGGTACTCTGGCCGAACGGTGGTGGGAGTTTTACACTTGGTGCAAATTCGCCTTACCAACCTCTGCGCTATGCTCCCGATCAAAGTTGACGCCACAAGGTACGGCTCCACACCCATGTCCAGAAGCCTCGTAATAGCGCCGGCGGCATCGTTCGTGTGCAGTGTGCTGAAAACCAAATGCCCCGTCAAAGCGGCGTTAATTGCGATGTCCGCTGTTTCTGGGTCGCGAATTTCACCAACCATTATGACATCGGGGTCCTGGCGCACTATATGCCGAAGCCCGGAGGCAAAAGTAAGGCCGATATTGGGACGCACCTGTATCTGGTTAACGCCGGGAAGCTGGTACTCCACAGGGTCTTCGATAGTGATAATCTTCTTCTCAACCGAGTAAATCTCCATCAACGCGGCGTAGAGGCTTGTGCTTTTTCCACTTCCGGTAGGACCGGTTACGAGGATCATTCCGTGGGGCACGGAAATAAGCCGGCGGAACTGCTCCAGAGCCTGGTCTTGCATGCCCAACTCCTCTAGGGTCAGCAGGCCCATGCTCTTGTCCAAAATGCGCATCACCACTGACTCGCCGTACAGCGTGGGTATGGTGGACACGCGGATGTCGATTCTGCGCCCCGACACGCGAAGCTGAATGCGCCCGTCCTGCGGCAGGCGCCGCTCCGCTATATTCATATCTGCCAGTATCTTAATCCTTGAAACAATGGCTGGATGCAAACGCTTTGGAGGTGCTTGCACTTCCCTGAGAACACCGTCTATCCGGTAGCGGACCCTCAGTTCCCTCTCAAAAGGCTCGATGTGTATATCGCTGGCCCGCTCCTGCACCGCCTGGTGGATGATCAGGTTCACAAGCTGGATGACCAAAGCCTCCGTGGCCATCCTCTGGAGGTCCGCAATATCCGGCGCCTCTTCCGCCGTGATATCAGCCTCCTGCTCGCTTATATCCTGAATCATCTTCTCCATGTAGAACTGCTCGATAGCGCGCTTGATCTCGCTGGGGCTTGCGATGGCAGGTTTAATCTCGCACCCGGTAACCAGCCTCAGATCATCCAAAGGCTGAACATCCAGCGGGTTCGCCATGGCCACAGTGATAGTATGGTCCTCACTGCGCAGAGGGATTAGCTGATGGCGCATGGCAAACTCGCTTGGCACCTGTCCAAGCGCCACCGGATCCACAGATTGGTCGGTGATGGTAACCACAGGAAGGCCAAGCTGTTCGCCAAGGGCATGGAGAACCTCGTGCTCGGTTACGTAGCCAAGCTTGATGAGTATCTGCCCTATAAGCTCGCCGCTCTGTTTCTGCAGTTCCAGGGCTTCTTCTAGCTGTTCTGGGGTTATCTGACCGCGCGCTATCAGTATTTCACCAAGGCGGCCCTTCTTACCGGAATACATAGCGAAACACCTCACACAAAGCCGCGTAAGCGCACTAAAAGGCCTCCAGCATCTGTGTTGGACAAGCGGATTGTTGCCTCCAACAAGAGTTTCACACCTTTAGACGAACGGGAAATAAGATGGTTGCAGAGTCTGGCCGTTAGTGCACCGAAGACTTTCTGAGCCCTGTAGAAGGGATGGATTTCCACCCGTTTTGCAACAAGGGGATATTGTTGGCACAAATAACAAAACTTGATGGCTCTGCACTGTTCACAGCACCACTGCGAACAGCCGTGCAGGCACCGAATTCCGAACCCATCGTTCCTAGGACCCCGTGTGTCGAAGGCCGCCGCAGGGCTTGCGATGACGCAGCACAGGCCTTATTACATCCCGCCGCGGCGCATGGGAAGGAGCATCCCGTCGTCGGTCCAGCGGGCGCGGTCGCCAACTGCATCGTGCATGGGCATGGGCACAGAGCGCCTTGCCGCCACCCACCTCAACCGACCATCAGGCAGTTCTACCACACCCACTCCGCGAACATACCAGTCTGCTCTGATTACGCTTCCAGGCAGTACCCTCAGCCATCTTGGAAACTGAAGCCGAGGCTTCACTTCCAGGGGATAAACATTGAAAACCCGCTTCAGCCGATACGGTGTGGAGATATACCCAAGCCTGTCCTGAAGCTTTAAATCAGCCGCAACATACCCTTCAAGATACCCCATCTTGTAGCCCTGATCTATTACCGCCTCTGACAGGGCATAGCAGTCGCACGACCGCTTGAAGCTCTCAGGTATCCTCTCGAACCAGTGAACCAGCTCCGCGTCCTTGAGCACAGGGCCTCTGCCGACCACGCACCCGATGTTGAAGTGGGCTGAGCGGAGGGTATAGGTCCTCTCCTCACCCTTCCCCCTCCGCTTCCTTTCGCGTATCTCCTGCGGCTTGCATTGGTCCTCGGGGTCAGAGATGATGCCCTGGTAGGTTATGGCAACGGCGCCGTATTCCTCGTTGGCTTCGAGGAACGCCACGGCGGCCCGAACTGCGGTGCCGGTTGTTACGACGTCGGCGTCAAGGGAGACAGCCCAAGGGGATTGGATACTGCGGAAGAGCTCCTGGCGCATTGCCGAGGTTCTGGCCCACGTGTTGCCTTTACGGTATCCGGAGACGGAATCGGAGAGGACCTTGTGAACGGCGCCGACTTCGACCACTGCGCGGAGCACCGATGGAGGGATGGCACTACACCGTGCAAGCGGGGTGAGGAATTCGATGGTGGGCTGTGGCAGTGGCGCGGCCTTCTCGCCTGTTCGTTCTGGTGCCGTGCTGATAACCTCATTTGTGGTCGGACGCCTGCGCGCTCATCCCATTCCCCGGTGCGGCATGCCAGTTCTCTCGCCTCGGAAGTATCCCCATATCCTCAAGATCCTTCAGAAGCGCTGGTCCTAGGTGGTCCCTTGCCCAGGACTCCAAAGTGTTCCCTTGGGGCGGAATCTTGGGTACGTGGAAATCCGTGTCTCCAGCGGCTATCCGATGGGCAAGGTATGTAGAATAGCTAGCCGGGTCTCCGTAACCCGATGTCACCTCCGCTCCAACGGTCCCGAACCGGGTCTCAGCAATCGGCACCTCTCCCGGGTGGCCTATGAGCATCACGAGGTATCCGTCTCTAGTTGCATCATCCCCGATGTCCAATGGCGGCGTGATCCGCGCACTCGGATCCCAGCCTGCATTCTGCCTCGCCATGTAGGCCAGGAACCGTCCCACATTCCCCGGATACCTCCGCTCTATCTCGTCATATACCCACTCGGGATACTTCTCCGTCTTGGTGAAGTCCGCGTACTCGTTGGAGCCTGAAAGCAGTATCCCCTTCAGTCGCTTCACCGCTACCTCAGGCGCCCCGTCGTATATCTCTGCTATCACTCCAGCATCTCCAAGCTTGCTCCTACCAGGCTTCGCGGGAACTATGCTCCCGTCCTCGAGCATGACCCTGCTCTTGGGCGGCAGTACTCCCCATATCTCAGGATCCCACTTCTGCTGTGTGCCTGCAGGCTTCTTTGCCTTCTCTTCCAGCTCCTTCGGTTGGTACCTCGTAAGGCC
>JBMFPP010000305.1:0-3805 GCA_049969055.1 Armatimonadota bacterium
ACACGTTCTGCACCACCGATTTAGTAGTCGGCATGCTAATGGATTTCATCCAAGACCGGCCTTGGGAGCGCAAAACGATTGAATACCTTTCTCAGCCGGTAAGACCGGAGGTGGAACTCTGATGTACGTCATTGTTGTGGGCGGCGGAAAAGTGGGCTATTACTTAACCAAAACCCTCAGCCAAGAAGGACACGAGGTGCTTCTCATCGAGCGTGACCCCAGGAGGGTGGCGCAGTTGTCTGAAGAGCTTGGTGAATTGGTGATGTTCGGCTACGGAGACGAGATGCGAACACTGGAGCAGGCCGGAGCCGCGCGAGCGGATGCCATTGTTGCCGTTACCGGCGGCGACGAGGACAACCTGGTTATCTGCCAAATAGCCAAAAAGCGGTTCAAAACACCGCGGATAATAGCCAGAGTTAACTACCCTAAAAACCGAATACTTTTCGAAAAATTCGGCATAGAACATGTGGTAAGCAGTACCGAAGCCATCCTCATGATGATAGAACAGCAGATACCCTCTGCTCACCTCATTCCTTTGGCCGCCCTCAAGCAGGGCAACCTGGAAATCGTGGAGGTGGACCTAGACGCATCCTCTCCGGTTGTTGGCAAAAACCTGGCGGAGATCTCTCTGCCGGAGGGTTCTTGTGTTGTCAGCATCATTCGGGAGGGACGGGCTATCGTCCCCCAAGGCGACACCAGGTTGGAAGAGGGTGATACGGTTATAACTCTGGTGGAATCCTCTAAAGAAGCCCAGATGCGCCAGATTTTTATCCCCTAGCCTGGCATTCTTTCCTTACCCAATGGAACGGCCTCTCTAAGGTGTAGCGTACTATGTCTGAAGAAAACCCAACTGTATCTCCACCGCAAGAGGAAAAGCTGGAACTTCGGCGAGATGTAACAGTATGGGGCTCGTTCATGTGGGGCTACGCCGACGTAGGCGCCGATATATACGCCGCGCTCGGCCTCGTGATAGCCGCAACCATGGGATGGGCCCCGCTTGCCTTCGGCCTGGCCGGAATAGTTTACGTGATGATCGGACTGGCCTACACTGAACTCGCGTCTGCCTACCCCGTAGCCGGAGGCGGCCAATACTTCACCCTCCGCGGACTTGGGGATTTCGCGGGTTTCCTTGCCGGCTCTGCGCTTCTTTTGGACTACACAATCGATATCGCCCTTTTCTCAGTTGCCGCATCCGGGTATGTGAACTTTTTCATTCCCTCCGCCGCCAAGTTTGCCGTCCGCCTGGGCCCCATCGGCGACGTGAATATTGTATGGATGCTGGAGGCGCTGGCGCTTATTGCGCTCCTCGTATGGCTCAACATACGCGGCATGCGCGAATCATCCCTCTTCAATGAAATACTCGGAGCGATAGACATCATAACCGAGTCCAGCATCATTATTGCGGGATTTGTTTTGGCCTGGAAGCCCCAACTGTTTGCACACCAATGGATACACGCCAAACCATCCCTTCAGCAGTTTATGTACGGCAGTTCCCTGGCGATTATCAGCTTTGTCGGACTGGAATCTATATCCCAAGCCGCACAGGAAACCCGGCGTCCCGCCACCATAGTTCCGCGCACATCGCTTACGCTGATCTTCACCGTATTCTTGTTCGCCACAGCCTTTTCATCGCTCGCGATGGGGATTCTTCCATGGACGGCTTTCCGCGGGCGAGAGGGCGACCCGGTCGCAATGCTGGCTCACCACATACCGTACCTTGGGGTTGTTGCTGGACCCTTTACCGCACTGCTGGGAGCTACCATTCTCTCTATATCCTCTAACTCCGGAATTATGTCTGCATCGCGACTGACTTACTCGATGAGCCAGTTCGGTTTCATAAGCTCTTGGTTCGATGCAGTTCACAAAAAGTACCGCACTCCGGTGCGCACCATCGTCATATTTTCGGCAATCGGCGCCCTGCAAACCGTACTGGCTTTCCTATCCGGCAAAGATGCACACGGCAACTACCGAGCGATGGATGTCCTAGCAAATATGTACGCCTTCGGCGCCACGCTTGGCTATTTTCTTGTTTTCATAGCCACAATCCGCCTGAGATTTATTGACCCGTATACCCCAAGACCCTACAAAATTCCACTCAACATACGGTGCTCCTACAAAGGCCAAAAGGTGGATGTACCTATTTTGGGCTTTTTCGGCGCCTTGGGCGTTCTTATGGTCTTCCTTGAGGTAGTACTTACCCACGAAATCGGCCGAATAGCTGGCCCGGCTTGGGTAATCGCCTGCTTCCTTTACTACGCTTGGTACAGACACAGCCAAAAGATGCCGATTTTCACCAGCATAAAGCGAGATTGGGAAAAACAGCAGATGCATGTTCTGGAATCCGCCGAAGAGTACGATCTGCTGGAGCAGTACCGCTTTGCCCTGGCTGAAAGAGACAAGAGATCCGCGCAAAAAGGAGCCCCAGAATAATGAAGCGCCCTCTCTCTCCAAAATCACACCCACAGCCCGAATCACTAAGCTGGAGGGATAAGTTCCAAATCGCTTCCAGCGCGTTGGTTTTCCTGCTAGGTGGCACAATAGCCGCACGCTGTATCGCCGAGCAGGTTTACGCAGGTTTAATCGCGGCATCCGCGTTTATCGGTTGGGGCGGTGTGAGAATATACTACATTTGGGGCTACTATAAACGGAGGAGTAAGCGTTGACCGAGCACCAGGTTGCTGTACACGTTAGCGCGCTTGGAATCTTACTAGCGGTTGTGTTCGCCGGCTCTCTGGGGAGCGTGATATGGTGGATGCTTCATCCTCCCCCGACGATCCCGCAGGCAGTTGCGCACGCACGCCGATCCGTCGGCGCGCTGAAGTCCATATTGGTCCCAACAATCGGTGCTCCTCACTCCGACCGCGGCGTTGAACTAGCTTGCCGTTTGGGAGCCGAGCAGAAAGCCGAGGTTCATCTGGTTTACGTCATAGAGGTGCCGCGGATACTGCCGCTCGGGGCGCCACTGCCGGAGGCCGAAGCCGCCGCCCGTGAAGCTTTGGAACGAGCGGCCCAAATCGTGAAATTGAGGGGGCTAACTCCGATACTGCACATAGAACGAGCGCGCGAAGCAGTGGAGGGCATAATAAGAGTAGCCAAACAAACGGACTCCGACGCCATCGTTGTTGGCCTCAGATCCGACGTCGGACCAACTGAAGCCCTCC
The DNA here is from genome assembly GCA_049969055.1 of Armatimonadota bacterium. Taxonomy (GTDB): domain Bacteria; phylum Armatimonadota; class DTGP01; order DTGP01; family JBMFPP01; genus JBMFPP01. The sequence goes on from JBMFPP010000305.1 coordinate 3,162, forward strand.
TCGGGCGCACAACCGATGCGCTTCTGCGCCGCGCCCCCTGTGAAATTGTGGTCGATAAGATGCCTAGCAACAACTAAACTGCCCGCCGGAGCAGACTGCGCCCCGGCAAACAGCTTGCTGGCATATTTTTTGCATCCGATGTCAGCGCCACTGCGAAAACGGTCACCTGCACCCATGGAAAAATGGATAATCTCAGCCAAAACAAAATTCTGGTTACAGGCGCTTCCGGGTTCATTGGAAAGCACCTTGTGGAACATCTCCTCCGCCGGGGATTTGACGTGCGCTGTTTGGTCCGCAGGCAGGTTCACCTTCCCACACCTGAAGGTGCTACAGGACGCCTGGAAACCGCGTTGGGAGATATAAACGATCCACCGTCACTAACTGAAGCCCTATCCGGCGTGCACACGGTTGTGCACCTCGTAGGCATCATCAGAGAAACCCCGGGCGCCACGTTTCAGCGCATACACGTGGATGGAACCCGAAACCTGCTTATCGCGGCCGCACGCGCCGAGGCAAAGCGGTTTTTCTACATGAGCGGGCTCGGTGCCAGACCCAACGCCAGAAGCCGCTACCACCAAACCAAATGGGAGGCGGAAGAGCTTGTGCGCGCCAGCGGTCTTCAGCTCGCCGTCTTCCGTCCATCA
>JBMFPP010000306.1:0-3805 GCA_049969055.1 Armatimonadota bacterium
GAGGTGGAACACGAAAAGTTCGCCGAGGCATCGCAAGAGGCCGTTAACGAGCTAGTGAAGTACGTGAGTGTTCCGGGGTTTCGCAGGGGAAAGGCACCGAAGCATTTGGCGCAGCGGTATTTAAACCAGGACGTTGTACAACAAAGGGCGGTTGAAGTACTGGTTCCTCGGGCGCTTAATGAGGCTATAGAACAGTCTGGCCTGCGTTTGTACAGCGTGCAGGAGATAGACGCCGGCGAGCCTCCTGAAGACCAGGAACCGTTTCGGTTCAGCGCAATCATTTCCACCCAACCCGAGGTAAAGTTGGGGCAATACAAGGGTCTTCGCATTGAATACACCCCTGTACAGGTTGGAGAAGAAGATGTCGATGCTATGATAAAGCGCATGCTGGAGGGGCGCCAAGAGCTTAAGACTGTGGATCGCCCCGCCGAACCTGGAGACTGGGTGGTGTTGCGGTCGAAAAGTGCCGGCGAGAACGCACCGGAGCGGGTTTCCATTGCCGATCCGGAGCTTGGTTCCACCGGAGAAAAGCTGGTTGGGGTGAAGGCCGGCGATGAAGTAGTCTTGCCGGCGCCGCAGAACGACAAGGAGGAAGACACTTTCGTAGTTGTTGAGGTTCGCAGTTGGAGTGCGCCTGAGCTAACGGATGAACTAGCGAGAGAGCTTGGCGACTATTCCTCTGTTGAAGACCTAAAGGCATCGGTCCGCCGACAGTTAGAGGAGCGCGCTAGGGATATTGAAAACCAGGAGATTGAGAAGAAGCTTCTGGACGAAGTAATATCTAGGGCAGAGGTTCAGTTCCCGGACGACATGGTTGAGGAGGTTGCCGCCGGTCGGACAGCCGAGCTGACCGAGAAGCTGTCTCGGAGTGGATACAGCCTGCGGGAATACCTTAGGAGGAGCGGCAAGACCATCAGCTCCTTCAATGAGGAGATCAAAGAGCGAACAGCTGAGTCTCTGCGAGCCTACCTTGTGCTTCGGGCAATAGCGGATGAACAGGGCTTGAAAAGCGACGAGGATTCAGATTCCCGGGGCGGATCTTCGGAGGAAGCAACGGAAAGGGAAGCTCAGACGTCTAAAAGTAACCGGGACTGGATCTCGAAAGTGATTGAGTTTCTTAAAAACAACAACGAGATAGTTGCGGTTTCTGCAGGTGAGCACGGAGGAGAAGCATGAGTCTAATTCCCATTGTTGTGGAGCAGACAGCCCGTGGAGAGCGGTCGTACGACATATTCTCCAGACTGCTTAAAGACCGGATTATTTTTGTTGGCGGGCCGATAGATGATACGGTGGCCAACCTCGTGATAGCCCAGCTGTTGTTTTTGGAGAAGGAGGATCCGGCGAAGGATATAGAGTTCTATATAAACAGCCCGGGCGGCCTCATTACAGCTGGGATGGCAATTTACGATACTATGCAGATTGTTAAGCCGGATGTGGCCACCATATGCGTTGGACAGGCGGCAAGTATGGGGGCTTTGCTGCTGGCTGCGGGCGCTCCTGGCAAGAGATTTGCACTGCCTTATTCTGAAATTCTCATTCACCAGCCGTGGGTTACCGGAATGGGAGGCCAGGTAACCGAAATCGATATCCATGCCCGGCGCATGATCAAGCTTCGACAGCGGTTGAATGAAATTTTGGCCCGTCATACCGGACAGCCGCTTAGCCGGATAGAGCAGGATACGGAGCGGGACTATTTTATGGATGCCGAGGAGGCCTTGGCGTACGGAATTATCGATCACATACTGAAGAAAGACGAAAGATAAGCCGATATCCGTGCAAAAGGCGCTAATTTTAAAGAAGATGCAGAGGCCTTAAAAGGCAGGGCTCTGCTTGGGGGTTGAAGCAGTGGCTAGACACGTTTCCGAACGCGACAATGTAAGGTGTTTGATTTGCGGAAAGCTTCGGGATCAGGTACTGCCTAAAAAGCTTATAGTCGGCGCATACGGGGCTATTTGCGTTGACTGTGTTGAGATATGCAACGACATCATCCGCCATGAGCTGTTCCAGGAAGAGGAAACAGGTGTGACGGGAAGCATTCCGCGCCCCAAGGAGATATACAAGTTCTTAAACCAGTATGTAGTGGGTCAGGAGAAAGCGAAGAGGGCTTTGTCGGTTGCGGTTTACAACCACTACAAGCGCATCCACATGCCCCCGTCCGACGTAGAGCTTCAAAAGAGCAACATCCTTCTGATAGGCCCAACCGGCAGTGGAAAAACACTGCTTGCTCAGACTCTGGCGCGCATTTTGAAGGTTCCGTTTGCGATGGCAGATGCCACCTCGCTGACGGAGGCCGGCTATGTTGGCGAAGACGTTGAGAATATTCTTCTGAAGCTACTGCAGGCGTCTGAGGGAGCAACGTTACAGCAAGTTATAAGCAATGCTCAGAAGGGCATCGTTTACATTGATGAAATAGACAAGATCGCGCGCAAGTCCGAGAATCCATCCATAACCAGAGATGTGTCGGGTGAGGGAGTACAGCAGGCCCTGCTGAAAATATTGGAGGGTACCATCGCCAATGTTCCCCCGCAGGGCGGCCGTAAACACCCTCAGCAGGAGTATGTGCAGATAGACACTACCAATATCCTGTTTATATGCGGCGGCACATTCGAAGGGTTAACGGATATCATTGCTCGGCGGATGCAGGGGCAGACAATGGGGTTCCGGGCGCGGATGCGCGATACGAAGTTGGAGTCTCCGGAAAAGCTTCTGCAGTATGTAATGCCGGAAGACCTGCTTCGCTACGGCCTTATTCCAGAGTTTATTGGGAGACTGCCGGTTATAGCCACGCTTGAGCCGCTTGATGAGCAGGCCCTGGTGCGGATTTTGGTGGAACCGCGCAATGCGTTAACCAAGCAGTACCAGCGTATCTTTGCTATGGATGGGGTTGACCTGGTGTTTACCGAAGACAGCCTCCAGGCAATCGCCAGCGAGGCGATGAAGCGCGGCACCGGTGCAAGAGCACTGCGCACCATTATAGAAGAGATTATGCTGGATATAATGTATGAGGTGCCGTCTCGCAAGGATGTTAAGAAATGCATCGTGACGGCCGAGACGGTGCGAGAGCGCAAAAGCCCCACTCTCATTACCATCAATGAGTTGAAGGCTGCCTCCTGAAGTATCTCACAATGCAGAGCCCGGGCATTAGAAGCCAAAAGAGCGAGAGAGCTTCTCAACGTCCGGGCCGCAGTGTTGTAATTCCCATGCTACTTTTGGGAGGACTGCGCTTCTTGTGTTTAGTATATTCGATTTGGTAACCCCGAAAGAAGGTGACACAGGTGCCCCGAACAAGAAAGAGACCCGAAAAAGAAGCGAACAGCATAAAATACATACCGGAGTTTCTACCTCTGCTTCCCATAAGGGATAGGGTTTACTTTCCGCACATGATATTCCCTCTTAATGTGGCCCGCGAGAAGTCCCTCCGCGCGCTGGACGAGGCGCGCTCTCAGGACCGTATTATCCTCCTTGTAAGCCAGAAAGACGCGCTAATCGACGATCCAGAGCCGGAGGATTTATACACCGTGGGCGTAGCCGCCGAGGTCATGCACGTTTTGAACATACCGGATGGGACTGTTCGCGTTATGCTGGAGGGCCTGAAGCGCGTGCGGGTGGAGGAGTACCTCCAAACGGATCCTTACATGTTTGTGCGGGTTAAACCCCTTGAGGAACCGGAGGAGGACGATTTGGAAGTTGAAGCGCTGATGCGGGTGGTTCGCAGTCAGTTCCAGCAGGTGGTGGAGCTCGGCAGGAACATCGCTCCAGAGGCGGTTATCAATATAACCCACATAGAGGACCCCGGACAGCTTGC
>JBMFPP010000307.1:0-3789 GCA_049969055.1 Armatimonadota bacterium
GGAAACTGCCACTCGTGGTTGGCGGCACACGCCTTTATATTGTGGCGCTTACATCCGGCTTTTTCGAGGGCCCGGGCGCGCACCCGGAGCTTCGCCGCCGCCTCCAAGAAAAAGCCGAACGCGAAGGACCGGAATCGCTTCATAAACAGCTCGCGCAGGTGGACCCACGCACCGCGGCAAGGCTCGCGCCCAAGGACCTTAAAAGAATCATCCGTGCGCTGGAGGTGTACGAACTGACGGGAAAGCCCATTTCTCAGCTCCAGGAGGAATCCCAGCGCTCGGAGCCGCCGTGCAAAGGTCCCATGGTTGCTTTGGTGCGCGACCGCGCGGAGCTGTATCGGAGAATAGACGCCAGAGCCGATGCAATGATAGAAGCCGGCTTGGAGCAAGAGGTGGCATCCCTTCTAAGCGCCGGATACGATGAAAGCCTGACGGCGCTTCAAGGGCACGGCTACAAAGAGCTTATCGGCTACATGAAGGGCCGCTACGATCGAGAAGAAGCGATCAGACTTTTAAAGCGGAACACCCGCCGCTACGCCAAGCGCCAGCTCTCTTGGCTTCGACAGGAGAAAGACGTGGTTTTTGTGGATGCATCAGGCGAACCGCACGACGTGGCAAAGCAGGTGGTTGAGCATTTTCGGCAGAGGCTGGCCTCTGAAGATGGCTAAAAGAATGGGGCGATGCTGAATCGCCCCACAATGCTTGCAGTCTGACTTTCTACCGCAGGCATCAACCGGTTCGGGCCGGCTGCGGAGGTGGAGGCGGCATCTTCACGTTCGGCTTGGCATCGCCTTTGACCAGCCCCAAAGCCCAGCGTATCCCGCCGAGCAGGTGCGCCTGGAAGATTGGGCTCTCCCACATATCTTCTCTGTGCCCAAGCGCAGTGTAGAAGACCCGCCCCTTACCGTACTGCTTGCACCATGCAATCGGGAAAAGCATCGGCTGTTTCGTCTGCGGATGGTTGTCCAAAGCCAAAATCAGGTGTATTTTGGACATATCAAGGTTTTTGTGCTCGTATATCTCCTCCGTAAAGCTCCAACCCTGCGGAACGGGCTTCCCTGCGGGGTGCTTTGGATCGTAAACGTTGATCTTCACATTTACCTGGGGACCATGGGTTTGAAATTCGCCGCCTATCATCTCGATGTACGGCATCCATCCGTGCCAAGTGTCCGTGGCCGAGTGAACACCTATAAACCCCTTACCCGATTTTATCCACTCCAGCATAGCCCGGCGGTTCTCCTCAGATATGGGAAGATTGCCGGTTGTGTAAAAGTACAGGCCGTCGAACTTCTTCAAATTCTCCGGAGTGATTTGAGCAGGGTCTTCCGTAGCAACCACTTCAAAATCTTTGGACTTCTCGGCCATCGCCTTGATGTATTCGGCAGACGGCGTGGCAGTACTATGCCTAAACCCCGAGGAAAGCGTAAAAACCAACAATCTCTTCTTCGGCGCCGCGAACACCGACGGCGCAGTCAGCACCGCGGCAATCAAAGCTGAAAAGATAAATGCCCGGTAAGCTCTCATAATTACCAACCTCTCTAAGCATTTTTGGCCAACCGCTTCTGCGGCCAACCTATTTCTGCCAACGTGCAGTGCCACCACCGCCGTAACCTTCTTTCGCAAACTGCCTGCGAATTTCCTGCCTATTTGGCCTCTGCCACCTTAATAAAGTTCACCGACCACGGCGGCATCCTGTACCGGAAGCTTGTGGAAACCCCGCTCAGCCTCTGCGCAACGGGGACCACCTTGTTCGGCTCTTCGAAAGAGTTTTCGTCCTCAGGGCTTTTGGATGTAAGAACCGTCGCCGTGCCGTAAGGCTTCAGACGGCGCACGCCGCGGATTTCGATAACCGCATCCCTTTCTTCAGCCGAGAAATTTACAGCTTTTATGAAGATTTCGCCGGTTTTATATGCCTTGGTAGCTACAGCCACAACCTTTGGAGGAGGAGAATCCTCGAAGTCATGTATAAGCTTACCGTCCAGGTAGCACTGTATGCGCCGCCCCCGAACACTCACGCGGATGTTGTACCATCGGTTCGTCTCTATACGGCCGGGTACGCCGTCGCCGACAATAGTGCGCGAGCCGTCGGTTTCCTTTTCAACAGCGTGCCTTGTATTGCCCCATCCACCTATGTTCCACCAGTACAAATTCCGCGGATCGCGCGCACCGAAGATTATCAAAAACCCCTCGCTTCCACCGAGCTTCCTAGCTTTAAGAGAGAAAGAATAGTCCGACCAATCTGGGTTAGCAACCAGCACCCGGCAGTTGAACGCACCGCTCGTCTGCCGCAGAATGCCGTTTTTAGCCTCCCAAGCCCCGGAAACCGCCGCAAACGGCCCCATGCCGCCGGAGAAATCGTGCTCCAACAACACCCTGCCTCTCTGAACAACCCTGATACCTGCGAACTCAGCCTGCGTTGCCCAAGTTCCTACCCCAACTCCGCCTCGAATCGGCTGGATCTGTCCCGATGCTTCATGAATCACCTGTGTGCCAAGAACCGCATCGCCGCGGTTGCGGCTGAAAAGCTTTTGAACGTGGTAAGAGGGCGTGCCGTACACCCTGGTTGCGTCGAAGCAGATAGCGTCTGGATTCCACCTGCGGTCGTTCACGTTCACGAACAGCGGCGCGTAGGAAGCCATCTGCACCACGTCTGCGTTGCGCTCCATGCCGATCATAAAAGCGGCTTCGGCCACTGCCGCAAGCAGATTGCCCTTTCCGCACCGCTGGGTAACCGCGTATTCTCCAACGTATATTTTGGGGCCGCCGCGGTCGTACTTATCGTAGCGGGTGGAGTTCGCCACGAACCATTCAGGGGTGGAGTAGTAGTGCTCATCCAAAATGTCCATCGGGCGGCTTTTTACAGGCACGTTGGCTATGATCTTGATTTGTGGATAGCGTGCTTTAATGGCGTCGTAGAAGCGCGCGTAGCGCTCCTCGTAGGCCGGACCGGAGTTCTCGTTTCCAATCTCTATGTACTTCAGGTTGAAAGGCTTTGGGTGGCCGTTGGCGGCGCGCAAGGCACCCCAAGTGGTGGTTGTGCTTCCGTTCGCGTACTCTATGGCGTCCAGCGCATCCTGAACCCACTCATCTATCTTATCCATAGGCACAACGTCCTCGTGCGCCATACCGCAGTTGATTACAAAGACCGGTTCCATGCCCAGGTCTTCGCAGAGCTGAAGGTACTCGTGAAAACCGAGGCCGTTAGTGCTGTAGTAGCCCCAGAGGTTCCAGTGCGTCTTTCTGGATGCCTCGTCACCGATGGTTTGCTTCCAGCGGAACGCGTTGGCGATGCGGTCGCCCTCAACAAAACAGCCGCCCGGGAAGCGGCAGAACGAAGGCTTCATATCGGCCAGCATTTTGACCAGGTCGGGCCTCAGTCCGTTCGCCCTGCGCTTGTAAGTATTCTCGGGGAAAAGCGAAACCATGTCCAGAAAAATCCTCCCCGGCGATGATACCGAAAGCACCAGCCTTGCATTGGCGTCTGAGGCGTTCGGAACCAGCGTGCACTTAAACTTCTTCCAACTGTTTGAAATCCTCTTCACCTCGGTGCTGGCGTAGGTCTTGCCGTTTTTGCCCTCCAGTGAGACGCGAATCGGTCCGATGAAACTGTTCTCCGCTCTGGCGTAGAAGGAACACCTATATCTGGCGCCCTTCTTCACCGGCAGGCCCCAATACCCTTCGTTGAAAACGGCAACGCGCGCACCTCCTACAGACGAAACATCCAGCCGAAGACAGCTCGGGTTGTTCCCATTGATCGGGCGGGATTTATCGATTGACCAAGAAGCTGAA
>JBMFPP010000308.1:0-3784 GCA_049969055.1 Armatimonadota bacterium
TTCAACGCGGTGGGCCACAGCCAGCCGGTCCATGCACCTATTACCAATGTATATCCGGGGAAAAGCTCGTCGTTATCCTGTAGGTATAGAGACATAGCGCGCGAAATCTGCTTTTGGTTGTTCAGACAGGCGCTTTGGCGGGCTTTTTCACGCGCTTTGGCGAAGACCGGGAACAGGATCGCCGCAAGTATGGCGATTATTGCGATCACAACCAGAAGCTCGATCAGCGTAAAAGCGCGTTTCCTGTCGTGCGGCATTGGGCTTATCCCTCTCTTTCTTTAGGGTTTCCTTGTGATCTTAAGCACGAAAGCATGCTCGCAAGGTTTGCTTTCGGGCATTGTTACCCTCAAACCTTCTTCTCCGCGTGACCATTCCAGTGGCTGATCCACCCCCAGCATTCTCACCTCACTGATTTCATACGGGTAGAGCCGAAGGTTGGAGCTGAGTGATTGTATTGTAACCTCTTTGCCAGGCCAGTCAAGGCAGATGGCGTAGAGCACGTTGCCTTTGGTGGTGAACCGGATATCCTTGGCGGTGAACGGCTGTGCTTTGCTTTCGCCGAAGCTTCCGCCCACGGTTCGTGTGGGGCCTTCGCCGTAAACACGCCAAGGCCGCGTTTCGTATACGGCTTCCCCGTTGACCTTAAGCCACTCTCCAATCCCCAAAAGCACGCGTTCCTGCTCCTCCGGAATGGTTCCGTCCGGCTTGGGGCCTATGTTGAGCAGAAGACAGCCGTTCTTGCTGACGATGTCCACTAGGTCGTCAACTATTTCGTTAACGGATTTATTTTCCTCGTTGGTTATGTAGCCCCAGGATTTTTTGCCTATGGACGTATCCGTCTGCCAGAAGTGCTCCCTTAGGTCGTCAAGTTTTCCGCGTTCGATATCGAAGACAGCGGTGCCTTCTGGGAAGGCTTGGTTTTTGTAGTTGATAACAACCTCCTGACCCCACTGCGCGGCGCGGTTGTAGTAGTAAGCGGCAAACCTGCGCAGGTACGGTTCAAACGCAGGCTGTTCTATCCACCAGTCGAACCAAATGAGGTTCGGCCGGTATTTGTCGACGATTTCGCAGGTTCTGGCCAGCCAGTCTTCGAGGAACTCCTTGGAGGGAGGAACGCTTTCGGGTTGGGCCGGTCCATAGAAGTCGGCGTAGTTCGGATCTTTGACATCCGATTCCAGATCGGTGTGCATGAACCACCAGTGCTCAGCGCGGTGTGAGGATGCGCCGAAGAACAGCCCCTGTTTGCGGACTGCAGCGGCAAGCTCTCCGATGATGTCGCGTTTGGGGCCCATTTTGGCCGCCGACCACTTGGTAAAACTGCAGTCGTACATAGGAAAGCCGTCGTGGTGCTCGGCAACTGGAACCACGTATTTGGCGCCGGAGCGCTTGAACAGCTCGGCCCAGCGGTCTGGATCCCACTTTTCAGCTTTAAACATGGGGATGAAATCTTTGTATCCGAAGGATTTCAGATCTCCGTAGGTTTCAATGTGGTGTTTATGCTCTGGGGTGTCGGGCTGATACATGTTGCGGGGATACCACTCGTTGCCGAACGCAGGGACAGAGTACACCCCCCAGTGAATGAAGATACCGAACTTCGCGTCGAGGTACCATTTGGGCACTGTGTACTTTTTGAGCGACTCCCATTCCGGTTTGAAAGGGCCTTCTGGAATTTCTATCTCTTTTGGGTGCATAGGATTGCCTCCACATATGGAAGATGCGGTCAGTACAGCAACAGCATAATACGCAACAGGAAACCTCAGCATTGAGCGCGGCTCCACGAAGGGATGAGCAGGCCGCGGAGAAGCGGTATCCGGCGGCCTGCTTGCAAGCTTATCTAGCCGGCGGGAGGGGCCTTATGCGAATGTTGCGGTATTCTACGGGGCCGTGGTCGCCCTGAAGCATCAAACCGCCGGGAATTCCCTCCTGTCCTTCGAGAGCTCCTCCGGTGACGCCGTCTATCTCCTGATCTTGGATGATGGTTTGTCCGTTGAACACCACTGTGATGCGTGCTTTGCGGATAACTTTGCCGTTTCTATCCAATCTGGGCTGGATGAACTTGACGTCGAAGGTTTGCCATTCTCCAGCTGGTTTGGCCGCGTTGAGTTTTGGTGTTATCTTTCCGTAGATGGCGCCGCACATTGTGTTGCGGAGGTTCTGCTCGCCGTAGGCATCGTCCACCTGTATCTCGTAGCGGCCCTGGATGTAAACGCCGCTGTTGCTGCGCGGAGGGATGCGGAACTCGATGTGAAGCTCATGGTCGCCGAACTTCAGTGCGTGGACGATGTCCGTGCTTGGGGGCGTGTTGGTGAGGATGCCGTTGACGACTTTCCAGCCGTTGCGGCCGTCGGCATGGCGGAGCATCCAGCCGTCGAGGTTCTGGCCGTTGAACAGGGAAATCCAGCCCTGCTGACCGTCTTGCTGGGCGGATGTGCGGGGAACAGCGGCGATTACCAATGCAAAGATCACCAGCACCGCGCCCGAAACCCACAACCAACGTTTCATGAATGATACCTCCTTCAAAAAAGCAAAGGGTTGGTAAACTGCTGAGGTAACACACTCAACCAAAACCTTCTTCTGTTGCTCCGCCGGGAACTCCTTCACTTGCAAAAATTTAGGGTGCGTTTCATTGGTGTATCACTGTTTTGATACTGCTTTCAAAGGCCCATTCCATAACTTCCTCGACGGTGGATTTGCTTGACAGTGCATGCCTGTCGTCATATGGCGCGTTCGCGACTGCAGTCTGCGCGAAGGTTTGTGTCCAGGATTTGTGGGGAGGTCGGAGACGAGATACGGCGTTGCTATAGACCGAGTGACCGGGGCGGTTGCGCAGGGGCCGTTTGAGTTGGAAACGGTTACGGATGGTCAGGACGCGGCGTACAGTTTGCGGGAGCTATATGACGATCAGGGGAGGCCGGCCGGGGATCTGTTTCCGATGCTTTACGGATTCCACCCCGCGGTCGGCTGCAGAGCATTGGTGGTTGTGTTCCCGGCCGCACCCGTTTAAGGCACTGTACTGCTTGGGAACAGCACCTGCTGTAACGGCGCGCTGGGCTAGAAACAGCGGCTTGGGACAGTGTCAAAGCCAAATCTGCGGCTGGGCAGAGGCGGGTACCACAATAAAAATGGTGGAGGTGAGGAGATTCGAACGTAAACGTAGACTTTCCAGATCCGGCAGGTCCTAACAGACCACAATAAAAATGGTGGAGGTGAGGAGATTCGAACTCCTGACTTCCTCCGTGCAAAGGAGGCGCTCTGCCAGCTGAGCTACACCCCCACCAAATGAGAAGGCCGCAAGGAGCAGTTTATTATCAGGAAAGAGGATGGTGGGCCTAAGAGGATTCGGACCTCTGACCTCACCCTTATCAGGGGTGCGCTCTAACCAGCTGAGCTATAGGCCCACCTTCCGAAGCGAATTATACCACTACACAGTCGTTTCGTCAATAATTTGCGCGCTTGATTACAAGCGCAATTTCAGGTTTGCGCGGAACGGGAGTCTAAAATTAGGCATGCTTGCTGGAAATCCCCGATTCGCGAGTTTGGCGGTGCCGCCGCCCCAGCGCGGTTGTCCCCTTGGGCTGTTCTGGGCGCCATCAAGAAGTTTTACCCCTCAATCGGTCCTGCGGTTTGGCAGAACTTGACGGTTGAAAATTTGTTTTTGGCGCTCATTCAACAGGGTTCTGATCTTTGCGGCCACATCGCGACGGAGCTGTGCCAGGCGGTTTTCGCGCACTTGCAGGTTGGGCGCAGCCCTTATTTCTTTCTGGACCGCCGCTCTGGCGCTCTC
>JBMFPP010000309.1:0-3780 GCA_049969055.1 Armatimonadota bacterium
GCCTGGAGCCACATGGTGGTAACAGCAGTAGTTGTTGTTCAGCATGCCGTCCGTGAGCACTGGATGGTCGAATGCAGGAGTGATGCATTCCACGGTTCCGGTAGCATCCATTGCAATTCCCGGCTTGGTGATGCCGGCGCCCAGAGCGCCGCAGGGTTGATCGTGTCCGCCGGTTACCAGCTTTACCCCGCGCGGCAGTCCAAGTTCATCGGCTATGTGGGGGTATATTTCCCCAACAGCGGTGCCCGAGGGATAAGCATCCGGCAGGAGGTCGGGATCGATCTCTGCGTGCTCCAAGATTTCAATCGACCATCTGGCGGCTTTCAAGTCGAAGGCCATTGTGCGGCCGGCCATAGAGTAGTCGATGGCAGGAACGCCGCCGAGCCTGTACAAGGTTTGGTCCCCGTAGCACAAGAACTTCCAAGCTTTGGAGTAAACGTCCGGTTGGTTTTCCTTGATCCACTGCATTTTTACAAGGCTGTACATCGTGTGCAGGGGCATGCCGGTTATCTGGAACACGCGTTCCTTTCCCCATGTTTGCTCCCACCAATCGCGCTGAGGTGCAGTCCGTGGATCGAAGGAAACGATGCTGTTTGCCAAGACGTTTCCGTCGCGGTCTATGGGCGTCATGGCTTCGCCCTGCGATGAGACCGCAAGTGCTTTTACAGGGTCCCCGGAGCCGGCTCGCGCAACTGCCTCAGAAATGCTTTCTTTCGTTGCCTGCCAAACTTGGTTTGGATCGAGCTCCACCCAGTCGGGTTTTGGATGCAGTAGCGGGTACTCACGGTATGCCGCGCCGAGGATGACTCCGTCCTCGCGGAAAACAATGGCTTTACAGCCGGTGGTGCCAACGTCAACGCCCAAAAGGCTCATGAACGACCTCCTGTGAAGTTTTCAAAGGATGAACGGTTTCAATTTGAAAACGCGCTCAGTGCTGAATTTCAGGTTGTTGGTTTGATTGTTTTGTTGGTGCGGCGGTAAGGGTGTAAGAACCGTCGCTGTGGACGGTGAGGTTGTAAACCCTGCCGCGGTTGTGTATTCCTTTCACCTCCAGGCCGGTCCATCCCGGCGGAAGGATGGGAGAAGCATGCAAACCCTTCTCGTCAAATCTTAAGCCGGCAAAACCGTACAGCACGGCGGCTACGGTTCCTGCGCATCCGGTTAAGAAGCAGTAGTTATCGGTGGTGCGCTTCTCTGAAAAGTAGAAGAAGTAGGGGCGAACGAAGTCTTTATAGCTGTCTCGAAAGAACCGCAGGGCCTGTTCGCGGCGGTTCAATCGGCATGCTGCCACTGCGTGGATGGATGCTGTCATTGCAGGTCCTATGGGACTGCTGATGCTGGCGTAGTAGTCGAGAGTGTTGGTCATAACCTGGCGGCTCATGGGTTCATCGAGCGGGAAGATGAGGAGCTGGGCGTCAGCCTGCTTGATCTTCCTACGGCCGGGGTTAAAGCCGTCGTGCTCTAGATACCTTTGGTTCTTTTTATCGAACGGTAGGTACATCTTATCGGCAACCTTCTGCCATTCTTTTCGATACGGTTTGCCGAGCACCTTGCTGGCTTTCACTGCCAAGCGCAGGTTTGCGCGAGCGATGGCGTTGGTGTAAACGTCGTTGTTTACAACGCCGGCAGTTTCGTCCGGGCACATAACGCCGTGGATCTCGTACCTATCCGCCTTTCTGTTGTAAGTTACGCGCGAAACCCAATAATCCGCCGTTTCACACAGGATTGGGTAGGCCTTTTCGGCTAAGTACCGCCTATCTCCGGTTGCTAAATAGTACTGCCACTGAGCGAAGGCGACTCCTGCGGTGGTGTGGCGGTGCTTGGTGAACGGCTGAGGAGCAACCTCCAGGCCGGATGCGGCGCTTTCGGTGGCGTAGTCGGCCCCCTTGTAGCCGCTGCGGCGGGCGTTTTCCCGTGCGCCGGGCAGTGTGCCGTACCTGTACTCCACTATGCTTGCCGCGAGATCAGGGTGAAGCAGGTTGAGGACTGGGAATATCCACATATCTGCGTCCCAGAAGATGTGGCCTCCCCAAGCCTGGCTGGACAGCCCCATGGGTGGGATGCTGTCTCCTCCGTTGGGAGTGTGGGGTCCTGGCGGCGCGGCGCTTTGAAGTATGTAAAAGAGCGCGGCACGGACCGCCTGCTGGTCGCGGGGGCTTCCGCGAATGACGATGTCTGACTGCCAAAGTTTCTGCACGGCGGTTTTGTGGGCGTTTAGGGCTGCCGTGAAGCCGCGGCCGGCGGCAGCTTTTAGGAGATCCGGAAGTTTACTTGGTGGCGGCTGAATTTCGCCCCTGGCGTTTTCCATGGCGGCTAAAACCCACCGCGTGATTGTAACGGGTTGGTTCTTTTTGACCAACAACCGGCCGTACTCGGCGGCTTCTCCGGTTTGGAGGCGGCGCGGAAGCGGTATGGGGAAGGGCGGTGCACCGTGGATTTGTGTTAGTGCGGCTACAGATAAGAGCCTGCCTTTTATGGGACGTCCGGTTACAATGAGACAGCCCCTACCGGCCGAGGCTTTCACAAACTCGTATCCGGCTGTTGGACTGCCGCCCAGGGGGAGAAAGTAAAGCATCTCCCCGCTGTATTCCGGTGTGATGCGCCACTGGATTACCGCTAAGTTTCGGTTTCCGGCGCGGCTTGCAAAGCAGGTGATGTCGAAAGTTAGCGTTCGTCGGCGCTCGCGCCACTTGTAGTGCGTTTGTATAACACCGCCTTTCAAATCGAGGATCTGGCGGTACTCGGAAAGTTTTGGGAGGGCACTTTCGGGAGGAGAGGGGCTTGGTCCAAACCCCGGTGTTTGCTGTGTTTCAAGAGGCTGTGATGGATCTGCCGGAAACCATGCGCGGCCGTTAGAGAAGGCGGCGTAGCTCCAGCGCGGGGCTTGAACAAGGTGCTCGTTGCCGTAGGCGCCGGCCAGCAGGCACATTTGCGGTTCGCCGTGGTGGCATCCGAAACCCTCCGCGCCGATTCGCATGCCCATGAAGCCGTTTCCGAGGTATGCGCCGTGGTGGCGCGGATAGTTCGGCGCGGTGAGGCGCCACGGGTGGTACGACGGAGCCGGCGGCTTTGGTGCAACGCGTTGGGCGCGGCATCCGCAGACGGCAAGCGCGGCCGCGTAAAGCAAGACAAGCACCGCAAGCAGTTGGGTTTGCCGCGGGCGCGCTGGGACGTGCGCGTTTGCTGTTGTGGATTCACTCATGGCATTGGTTATGCTCTGTGCAAATCTTGCGGGCAACGAAGTAGATGCGGTCGCTGGCTTTGGTGGCGGGGCGGGTCGTGAAGGCTTCTAGGCATTCGATGCACTCAAGGCCGGCTTGCTGGAGGTAGCTTTGGATTTCCGGCACCATGTAGCACCGCTGGCGGTGCACCTCGAAAAATTCGCGTTTGCGGCCGTTTTCGTTAACAATGAACCGCATGTGGACCTCGCATAAGCGGGTGGAGCAGTTGTAGTCTGCCTGCCATACATATTGAACTTTTCGCCATCGGCCGAGGCTGGTTTGGGTGAAGAGGTTGTTTGTGTACGCGGCTTCGCCATTCACGTCAAAAATGAACAAACCGCCCGGATTCAGGTGCTCGGATACGCGGCAGAACGCGGCTTGGAGGTCTGAAGGCTCTGTTATATAGTTCAAACTGTCGAAGAGGCAGATGATTAGGTCAAAGCGCTGGTTGAGGGAAAGTTCCTGCATGCGCTGGCAGTAGAAGGGGATTTCGCCGTTGGTTTTGGCCCGTGCTTCGCGGATCATTGCGGGGGAGCCGTCCACTCCGACGACTGCATAG
>JBMFPP010000310.1:0-3775 GCA_049969055.1 Armatimonadota bacterium
CTTTCAGACAGCCGCCGGTGTGGCTTGAGCCCGGAGATACGGTTACTATCGAGATAGAAAAGCTTGGAAGTTTGACCAATCCTGTGGTTGACGAAGCTTAGACCGGCTTCTGTGCTTAATTGAAGTACCGGAGCTTATTCTCCCCTTCTCTTGTTTTTATTCGCAGAAAAACTGCGGGAATTAGGTGCGCCCGAAACCGAATGGGCCTCAACCGCAGAGAATTGGTAAGGAATGAAGAAGGAGCATGAAATTTCCCTGGAAGGCGTTCGTCATAGGCTTGTTTGGGGTTGCCGCCGCCTGTTGGGTTGTTTCTTACGCTGAGCTTGTAATCACTTACATTCAGTTGGGCATTCTGCAGTTTCCCCCTGTCGTGCTTGGTTTGTTCCTGCCGATCCTGCTGGTAAACCGCCTCCTGCGCCGGGCGGCCCGCTGGTTAAGCCTCAGTGCCCAAGAGCTGATAATCATTTACTGCATGATGCTTCTGGGAACCATGGTGGCATCCCGCGGCCTTATGGAAAAACTGCTTCCCCTTTTGGTTTCCCCGAATTACTTTGCCAACGAAAGCAATTCTTGGGCACAACTTTTCTTCCCGCATATACGGCGCTGGATGGTCCCGTTTGACCCCAGCGGCCCCCCTCGCCAGAAAGTTGCCGTTCGCTTTTTTGAAGGCCTTCGCTACGGCGAGCCCATACCGTGGGGCGATTGGTTGGGGCCTCTTCTGGCCTGGCTCATCCTTGTTTCAGCTGTATTCACCACCTTTTTCTGCCTCGCATCCATCCTGCGCCGCCAGTGGGTGGACCACGAAAAGCTTTCTTTTCCCCTCGTTCAGCTTCCGCTGGAAATGGCCAGAGAGGAAACATCCACGCCTTTCTTCCGCAACAGGCTGACGTGGATCGGAATTGGACTGCCGGCGGCCGTATTTCTGGTGAACGGCCTCAGCTCGTGGTATCCTTCCGTTCCGCAGATAACGCTTCAGTATCAGATTAACCAGCTTTTCGTAAGCCGGCCGTGGAACGCCATGTACTACACACCCGCGTTTCTGTCGTTCGCCGCGGTGGGGTTTTTGTACTTACTGCCTTCGGAGCTGTTGTTTGCGCTGTGGTTCTTTTTTGTGCTGACACGCGTGCAGGACGTGGTATACGCGGCTTACGGAATGGAAGTGGGAGATATGCCGTTGTACCCAACCAGGCTGTACATCGGATACCAGGTGATGGGTGCATACATGGTCCTGGTTGGGTATTTCTTCTACAGCTCTTGGCCGTACTTGAAGGGGGTTTTGGCCAAGGCCCTGAAGCCGGTGCCTGAGGAAGACAGCCGCGAGCTTTTGCCCTACCGCACAGCAGTCATCGGGCTGGTTTTGGGGTTTGCAACCGCTGTGGCTTGGGCGCACGCAGCGGGCTTATCCCTGTGGGCCGCCTTCGGAGCGATGTTCGTGTATATGTTCATCGTGGCAATCATCATGGCAAGAAGCACCGCCGAATGCGGCCTGCTGATGACCGAAACGTCTTTCCGACCCGTGGATATCTACCGCTTGTTTGCGCCCACCCACATGCTCGGCCCAAGTAATATGACCGCGTTTGCTTTTCTGGACCCATCCCTGTTCCGGGACCAGCGCGGCCTGGTGCTTACGGGGTTCCTGGACGGCTTGAAAATGGCCGACGGAGTGGGTGGTAGTAAGCGAATTTTCGGGGCGGCGTTTGTGATGGCGCTTTTAGCCGCTTTGGTTTTGGCCGCTACGTTCCAGCTGTGGCTGCCGTACCACAGGGGCGGCATCACAATGTATTCCTACGTGTACCAGGCCAACAATATCTGGGCCTTCCAGGATTACGCCCCGGCAATGGCAGGCCAAAGCCTGATGGATTGGCACCGCCAGGTTTTCTTCGTCATCGGAGTTTTAGTCACGCTCTTTTTGGCGATAATGCGAACGAGATTTGCTTGGTGGCCGTTCCATCCCCTTGCCTACGCGCTGAGCGCCTCGTGGACCCTCATCGTGTTCTGGTTTCCATGCCTCGTTGCCTGGCTGGTGAAAACCCTTATCCTGCGCTACGGCGGCATGCGCTTATACGTGAGAATGCGGCCGTTCTTCCTTGGGATGATCCTCGGCGAGTTCGGTATGGCGGTGTTCTGGGCGGTTGTGAGCTGGATTTTCAATGCTCCAGCGCCGTTTTTCCCGTGGCCTTAGTCTGTTTGCTTCTGCCTCGACAGCTTGGCCACCAAAGAAGCGTTCTCCGCTATCATGTCCGGTTTTTGTTTTAAGTACACGCCCACGCACACACCGTCTTTCGAGCGCAGGCGGTTCAGCGCGTACTTAAATCCCTCTGCAGGCGGTATGCGGCCGGCGGCCAGGATCTTGTAGCCCACAACCGGCTTCTTGATCTGCCGGACTGCCTCCACGGCCTTTTCCCTATCTTCCATCTTGTACGTATCCGGGCGGAAGAAGCACTGGAAGTAAAAGTCGGTGGGAAGGCCAGCTTTTTCGGCTTCGAGGTGAACATCAGGGCGGTGAGACGCCATGCCCGCCGGAAAACCGAAGCTCTTGATGTACTCCAGCCACTCTCCAACCAGCCTCAGCCGGTTGGAGCTTTCGAACTGCTCATCCACACGGGCGCCCTGGATGAAAATCGCTTTGGCGCCGCCTTCGGCCGCCGCGGCAATGGCCTCTTTCATTTGATCCGGCGGCGGGTCTGGCTGGGCAATCCAGATGCGAAGTTTGCCTCCGGATTTTAGGTACTCCTGAAACAGCTTTATCCAGCTCTCGTACGGCGGAGCCGCCACGGCGGTGATACCGCAGTCCGCCGCTTGATCAAGCACCATTTTGATCCGCTCGCCGGTGTGGTAGCTCCTCATCTCCTCATCCAGCTCTCGGCTCTGATGGCTGAATCCGAAAAACGGGTTACTGCCCAAAATCAATCTAGAAACGCTTAGCTTCCCGAGCCTTATGGTGGGCAGTTTGACGGTTGAACTCGCTTTGGCCGCCGCTTCGCCAACGGAGCAAAATGCGGCAGCCGCAGCCGCCGCGCCCCCCTGAAGCAGGTCTCGACGGGTGATGTGATGTTCTCCCATCTTTCTCTCCTTACCTTAGCTTGTTATTAAAATTCCATTTTTCCAGGCAGACACCTGCCGATTTGGCAAGCTAAAAAGCTCTGCAGGATCCGTTGTTTTCAGTACGCAAGAAGCACGGCTCGCTTTACAGGGTAAAAATAGGGCCTCGGGGCATACACCCCGGGCCTGTTTCAATCCTCTCACCCAAGCGGTGTGAGAAGGGAACGCTTGACGCCCCTCTCTCGGAACTGGAAGAGGAGCTAGGGGTGAGGGCCGGAAATAGAAACCGTTTTGAAAAGGAGCATCTGCGCCGGCTGGTCGAAACGCAGGCCGGCTTTCAGTTTGGCCGTTCTCAACTGCCAGGAGGCAGTTCTGGCTTCGCCGGGGAGCACCACGCCACCGCCCCTGGATGATTGAACGCACAGCCCAAGGTGCGCCGGCTTCAGCTCCGATAAGGATCTGGCGATCCAAGGCCTTCCCTGTACCACGTTGAGGCAAATTTGAAGATGGGGCAGTTCCTGCGGTCGGACTGGTTTGTGGTAAGGATCCGCAGTTGCCGCCGCGGAGGCAGCAAAAGCTATCTCTTGTGCGAGGCTGGCCGCGCTTGGAAACAAACTTCCCATGCATCCGCGGGTGCGCCCGTGCACCAAAAGTGTTACAAATACTCCCGATCTACTGCGAAGCGGAGGAAGAAGCGGTTCGGGAAGCGGCGGAGGAGCCTGCCCCAGCACGG
>JBMFPP010000311.1:0-3773 GCA_049969055.1 Armatimonadota bacterium
TCCTTGCGCGGGCCGCTGGAACTTCTTTGACCTTTAAACCCGACATACTCCACGGGCACCTCCACGAAGGAGCTTTGGCAGTGCGCCTGCTTTCCGCGGTTTACCGTGCGCCCGCACTAATGGACTGCCAAGGCAGCTTAACGGACGAACTGGTGGCGCACCGTGCTCTCCGCAGAGGCAGTTTGGCCCACCGCTTCATGTGGGCCTTGGAGCGCGCTATTGTGCGCTCGATGGACGCCATCATCGTGAGCTCGGCCAAAACCGGGGAGTTCTTGGTCCAAAAACTTGGGGTGCCCAGTTCGAAACTGCACATTGTGCTGGACGGAGCCGACACAAACGAATTCCGCCCCGACCGAAATACCAACAACCTCCGCCGACAGCTGGGCGTATCTCCCAACGATCCCATCGTGGTGTACCTGGGTGCGCTTACCCCATACCAAGGGATCGATCTGCTCTTGGAGGCGGTTCCGCTCGTGCTGACTAAACATCCAAACGCGGTTTTCCTAATACTGGGTTACCCCGAGCAGGAATATAAGCGGCGCGCGGAAAGCGCCGGCTTATCTCGGAATGTCATCTTCACCGGCCGCGTAAGCTACTTCGACACCGCAGACTACCTTGCCACTGCTAACGTGGCTGTGGCGCCTAAGCTCACAACCACAGAAGCCAACGGCAAAGTCTTCTATTACATGGCTTCCGGGCTTCCAACCGTTGTTTTTGAACAGCCTGTAAACCGCGACATGCTGGGAGATTACGGCCTCTACGCCGCAATGGGCGACTATGTCTCGCTGGCCGAGCAAATCAACCTAGTGCTTGGCAACCCAGACCTGGCGAAGCACTTATCGGAGGGTGTCCGCAAATTGGCATTGGAAAAATTCTCATGGTCTAGAGCCGCACAAGAGATAACAAGCGTGTACGATGCCCTTCTTAATCGACCGAGTTCGTCAGAAGAACTAATGGAGCCGGCGAAAGTCAAAAGCCCCGTGGAAAGCTTACACTAACCACGGGGCACAGAGGGAAACAATCCCCACTTAGCTCGGAGTCTCTTCCAAGGTTATCGTTAAGTTAAACCATCGGCCGCTTGAGGGACGGAACACCTTCAGTCTTACAGTATCACCAACATTTTTACTCCGCATGATCTTGGTCAGCTGTTCCACGCTGGTCAATGGTTTCCCGTCCATTTCAGCTATAATGTCGTACGGACGAACACCAGCCCTCGCCAAAGGGCTTCCCCGGTAAAGCGAAACAACCACAACCCCGCGTGGATAGCCGAGCATGGCGGCCTCATCGCTTGTCTCGCCAGCGCGGCTTATCCCCAGCCACGGCGGCCTTCGCACCCTGCCGTATTTCTGCACCTGACTCAAAACAGACCTTGCCGTATTTATGGGAACCGCGAACCCTATCCCGATGGATGTTCCGGTCGGGGAAACTATGGCGGTGTTCACGCCTATAACCCTCCCGGAACTATCAACCAGCGGCCCCCCGCTGTTTCCGGGGTTGATAGTAGCGTCGGTCTGAATTAGGTTCTCAAGCTCTGCAGTTGGACCCTGAAGCGTTCTTCGGAGCGCGCTGACGATGCCTGTTGTAACCGTTCTCTCAAATCCCAAAGGGTTCCCTATGGCTATAACGAGCTGTCCCACCTGCAACTTGTCCGAATCGCCCAAGGGTGCTGTTGGAAGCCCATTAGCTCCTACCTTGAGAACCGCCAAATCAAGCCTGGAGTCGCCGCCCAAACTGCGGGCCTTTAGCTGGCGTCCATCGCTGAGGGTTACGGTAATATCCGCAGCATCCTCCACAACGTGGTTGTTAGTAAGGATGTAACCATCGCGGCTAACAATGATGCCCGAGCCCAACCCCTGTTTCTCCTGGATATCCCAAAAGAAACCCTCCACATACTCAACGGTGCGCACGCTTACCACAGAGGGACCAACTGTTTTCACCGCGTTTATGATGGTGTTTTCGTAGTCGGTCAGCTTGGCCTGCGCCAACACCGGCTGTGGAAACTCCGGCTCCTTTGCCGCCCATCTGCTGAGCGACGAAAGCACGGCTCCAGAGAGCGCGCCAGCAAGAAACACCAAAATTATAAGCCTTCGCATATGGGATAATACCATTTAGAAAACCTCCAGCCGCGGGGCTTGTTAGCCTCTAAGCCCTGTGACATTTTATGACGAAGACACAAAGGGTGTCAAAAGGAAGATTCCGAATGCGATTAATTCCGTTTAGATTCTTCGGCAACCCGACTAAAACCGCAAAGCAAGAACAGCTGGCCGCATTCCGAGCGGTGGAGCAGGTCTGCAAAAGAATAGCAGCGGACCTGCACGATGGACCGGCCCAAGATCTGGCCGCCATGATACTGCGCCTCCAAGCCGCAGAGGCAAACGCTCGGAAAGATCCGCAGAGCGCACCAGAGGAGATCGCCAGGGTGCGAGATCTAGCCCAAGCGGCGCTCGATGAACTCAGGCGGTTCATTTCGGAATTGGGTCCTTCATCAGCGGACAAGATCGAGGTTCTGCAGGCGGTTCGCAGTTATGTTCAGAGTTTCAAGAAGCAGTACGGAATCGAAGCCACGCTAGAGGTTTCCGGAGACCTCGATACGCTCCCACCCGATGTTCAAATAAACTTATATCGGATTATCCAAGAAGCCCTGAGGAATGTTGGCAAGCACTCCCATGCCAAAACCGCCCGCGTTACCATCACCCGCGACAAGCGTGGTCTCTCGGCAGTTGTAACCGACGATGGGAACGGGTTTAACCTCAAGGATCAAGCCTTCACGGATGCTCCACAAACCGGCATGGGTATAAACAGTATGAAAGCACGGGCGTCGGCGCTGGGGGCAGACCTTCACATCTCAAGTAGCCCAGGCAGAGGAACTACAGTGGTTTTCTTCCTTTCCGCCAAACACATGGGAGACAAATGATGCGCAGGGTTAAAGTGCTCGTCGCAGACGATCATCCGTTAATAATAGAAGGTCTCCGGAAGGTTCTGTCGGAGCACGAGGATATCGAAATCGTTGGGCACGCGATAACCGGTGAAGATGCCGTGCGTATGTCTAGTGAGCTCGTTCCAGACGTTGTCCTTATGGACATCCGCATGCCCGGCCTAGACGGAGTGGAAGCCACGAGGCGCATCCTTCAACAGCTCCCAGCAACAAAAGTCATAATTCTAACGGTTTACGAAGACAACGACCACCTGTTCAACGCGATAAAGGCCGGGGCTGTGGACTACAAGCTCAAGGATACATCCCCGGAGGAGCTGGTGGAGGCGGTGCGTCTAGTTGCGCGGGGAGAAACACTCATAACCCCCGAAATAGCAATGCGGATGAAAAAAGAATTCGATAAAATTGCCCAGGAGGCATCTCCGTACCTAAAACTGACCCCAAGAGAAAAGGAAGTCTTGGACCTTGTGGCTAAAGGGGCAAGCAACAAGGAAATAGCTCACCAGCTCTGCATAGAGGAGAAAACCGTCAAAAACCACATGAGCAACATCTTCGCCAAGCTTCATGTGAACGATAGGACTCAAGCACTTATAGTGGCTATCCGCCAAGGCCTTGTTCAGCTTTAGCCAGGGTTTGCATCCAATTGCAAATATAGCTATAATTTTTTAAGAGCTTAGAGAATCGAGGGGAGAGAATGAAAAGCGCTGTGCGGATTTGCCTGGTTGTTTTGGTTGTTACTGCAAGCTTGCTCCCGGCGTGTTTTGCGCAGTCTATACAGGTCACCCCCAACCCCGCCGCGATCGATGACACCTTAACCCTCACCTTCACCGGGTTTCCGCCG
>JBMFPP010000312.1:0-1922 GCA_049969055.1 Armatimonadota bacterium
CTGGAACATACCTGGGGACTGCCATGTCGTGACCAACTGCTTTCCTCAACTCGGAAACCGAGGAACAGGGGGTTAAAGAGCTGACCTCGCCAACCACCTGCACACCCGGAATCTTCGGTGGGGAAAACCGCACTTTATCCTGTGGAACAAAACTGACAGATGTTACGCGAGTGCGGGACACCAACCGTCCGTCGCTGTCGTATGTCTCCAACTTCAAAGGAATGTAGTGTTCGTGATCCAGCCACTGACGTTGCACAACGGCGCCGCTTTTGCGCTCTCTAATGGCTACCACATACGCTCTGCGCCCTGCAATCTCTTCACTGCCCTCCAGAAGCACATCGTGGTTCCTGGTAACAGCTTCAACACCCTTTTCTCCGAAGAAGGTAGGGGTTACAAACACCTTTCTATGGTGAGCGTCGTAGCGCCATGCAACAGCACCGTCGTACCCACTTTTGAAGCCGCGGAGGTCTCCGGATATATAATCAATGCGGTGCTTTCCTCCCCGTCCCACGTGCAGAAGCACCCTGGATCGGATGGTGCGGTTTGCGCAAGTCGTGGTGTTTTCAGCCGCAGCCAGGTAAGACACGGTTGAAGCCACGTTTTGTGCGCGAATCAAAAGGTAAGCGGCGTCCTCGGTCTTGCCGCGGCCTTTGGCGATCCATACCGCCGCTCCGACAAGAACCAAAAGCGCACAAAGTACCGCCGCCCACAGCCTCATAAGCCGACACCTTTCAATGTTGCCTAACGGCTCCGATCTACAGCACCGCCCAAAGATGCAGGCTCACCGTGAATTAGCCGAAGGGAGCCGGTCACGAGGATCAGCGATTCCTGGCCCACCGGATCCACAAAGGGGTTTGCTAAGGACTGCTCGGCGTGCCTCTGAACATACAGTGCCTCAACGCCGTTCGGGAGTTCTTGCCTCGGCGAGTACCGAATGAGTGCAGTTGCACCAGCCACCAACACCAAAACGAACATCACTGCCGCGGCAACCCACCGACGCACACCAACCGCAAAAAAGCCGGCCTTCCGAGACTGAAGCCCCGAGATTCTCGCTTCAATGCGGAACCACAAATCTTCGGGAGGATCAACCGAGGGAAGGCTCTCCACCAACCCCATAATGCGGTCGTGGATACCGCGTTCGGAAGAGCACTGCTCACAGCTCTCAAGATGCCTGGCCACACGCAGTTTGGTAACCCTGTCTACAGCATCGCTCAGATAGTAGGGTAGCACTCGTTTTACTTTCTCGCACCTCATGATCCGAGCCTCTCCCGAGATTCCACATACATTCTGAGCTTCTTGTAAAGCTGTTCTCTAGCCCTTGCCAGGCGCGATTTGACCGTGCCCACAGAAATCCCCAGCTGTTTCGCAATATCCGCCACCTGCATGTGCTCAAGATGATGCAAAACCACCACCAAACGGTGATCGTCCGACAGATCAGCAACGGCCTTTTCCACAACATCCCGCAGTTCGGCGTCTTCGGCTAACTTCTCAGGACCCGGCGCAGTGTCGGTTAACTCTTTGGTCAATGTTTCCCCTTCTTCCGATACAACTACCTCGTGCAAGGGCTCTATGCGCACTCTCTGCGCCCGCTTATACCGGTTCCTCACCATATTCACTGCAATTTGGCGAAGCCAGGCGCCGAAAGTGGTTTCATCCCTAAGGCTGGGCAGTGCCGCAAAAGCACGCACAAAAGTATCCTGCGTCAGATCTGCGGCGTCTTCAGGGCTTCTGACCATGCGGTAAAGCATGTTGTAAATGGATTTCTGGTAGCGCCGGAACAGGATCTCAAACGCGGAAGTATCACCGCCCCTGGCCCTTCGCACCAGCTCAGCGTCCGAGTCCCCCACGGATTGTTCAGCCCTTCGTTTTTTATGACACGCGGCAGAAAAATCGGTTCCCCTCTGTCGCCGACGGTAATTATA
>JBMFPP010000312.1:1932-3762 GCA_049969055.1 Armatimonadota bacterium
TATAGCACAAGAACACGTTTCACGCTCTTGCTAAAAAGGAGTGACCGAAGCACTCCCGAAACACCGCTCAAAACCGCGCCCTCTGCCTCCGAACTATCAATCATCCTACTTCCACCTCATAGTGAGTGCCTTCAAAGGGAAGGCTTGCACTTCCATAGAATGAAGCTGTGATGGCGCAGTCTCCCACTCTCATCCGAAGCGAGGGGTTTAAGTGTTTTATACAGCCGCTGCGATATGGGCCGCCGCATGCGCCGGCCGTGTAGTTGTGCGCAGGATGTTCGGGAGCAACGCCCTTTCCCCCGGCGAGCGAAACCTGTACGGAGCGGCTGTTGGATTGGGGATACTCGCATATGGGGTGCTGGCGATCGGCCTGCTCGGACTCCTCAAGGCGTGGATCCTTTCGCTGTGGATTGCCGCTCTGGCCGCTGTGGGCTTCAAAGAGCACGCACCGCTGGCGCATGACATTCTCTCTTCCGTCGCATCTCTAAAGCGGCTCACCAAAGACGACAAGTGGTGCTTGACAGCGTGTCTCTTCCTCGGTCTTTTTATGCTTCTCGGTGCCACCGCTCCGCCCTCCGGCTCCGATTGGGATGGATTAAGCTACCACCTGGCCGCTCCTAAAGTGTATCTTCAGCAGGGAAGAATCTTTTTCATCCCTTACGATCATCACACCAACTTCCCATTCACGGTTGAAATGCTTTACACTCTGGGGTTGGCGTTGGCATCTCCTGGCGCCGCAAGGGTGTTTCACACCGTGCTGGGACTTCTGTGCGCGCTCGGCATCGGCTTGTTCTGGAGCAGGTTTGTCGGTCCGCGGTTCGCAGCTCTGCCGCCGCTCATTTTCCTTTCCACGCCTCTGGTAAGCTGGAGCGGAACTGTGGCTTACAATGACCTCGGCATGGCTCTGTACGCGTTTCTCGCCGCCTTCGGGGTTGCGGCGTGGTTGGATGAAGGCCGCCGGAGGTGGCCTTTGCTGGCCGGGGTGTGCGCCGGCTTCGCGCTCGGCACCAAAATGACGGCCATGGTGCCAACGGCTATCCTAGGAGCATGGATATTGGCTCTATCCGGCAAACCCGCGGGAAAGCGCCTGAAGGAACTTGCTGTGTTCATCTTGCCAGCGGTCTTAATCGGATCACCCTGGTACATTAAAACGTGGCTCTGGACCGGCAACCCAGTGTACCCTTTCTTCTACTCGGTTTTCGGCGGGGTAAACTGGGATGCAGAGGCCGCGCGAATGTACGCCCAGGAACAAGGCTCGTTTGGTGTGGAACGCGGTTTGGTTTCTTTCCTCATGTTGCCGTATTCTCTAACCTTCCGCCCAGAATTGTTCTCCAAGGGGGTTGGGGTCTTCGGCTCTCCAGGGCCTGTATACTTATCTTGCATACTTCCACTGCTCCCTTTGTCCCGCCCTGTCAACCGCCAGATCGCGGCGTTGAGCTGGTTTTCTCTGGTCTATGTGATCGTTTGGTTCTTCCTCACACAGCAGAGCAGATACCTCCTGTGCATAACGCCGATGCTTTCGCTCTTGGCTGCGTGGACTCTTACCCGCGGTTTCTTCCACCGAAGAACACAAGCAATTTCTATCTTCGCGTTTGCATTGCAGATTTTGGTGCTAACACTGCTTCTCTTCAGCTTGATAAAACCATCTCTACCGGCAGTGTTCGGGGCAGTTTCAGCCGACCGATACTTGGAACAAACCCTTGACGTATACCCAGCCCAGCGGTGGATCAACGAAAACACGCCGCCCTCGGCACGGATACTGCTGTTCGAAGAAACTAGGGGGTTTTACTTAGACCGCCCGTACATGTGGGCCAACCCGGGCCACCACAC
>JBMFPP010000313.1:0-2398 GCA_049969055.1 Armatimonadota bacterium
TTCAGCGTATCCTGAATGTGCAGTTCGTAGCTGTCGTCCGGAGCGAAAACACTGGCTATGCCGCCCTGGGCGTAGTTGGTGTTCGACTCGGCGTTCTCCTTTTTCGTAACAACCACAACCCGGCCGTGCGCCGATGCTTCCAACGCGGCCCACAGCCCAGCGATACCGCTTCCTATTATCAAATAATCCGTCTCAATTATCATGTTTCTTCTCTCTTTTGACTCAATCCGCCTCTCACGGCAGATGCTGTGTTAGACTGCGTAGAATTTCCTCTCCGCCGCGCTTGAAAAGCAGTTCCACAGCTCTAGCACCAACCAACGCAGGATCGGAAATATCTCCCTCAACACTCACCCGCACCAAGCGTTCGCCGAGCGGATCCGCCAAGCATACCTGCAGTATCAAAACACCGTCAACGACCCGTGCAAGCGCCCCAACCGGCACGCGGCAACCGCTCCCAAGCCCCCTCAGAACAGCACGTTCCGCCGTAGTTTCAGCGGCCGCGCGCACATCGTTTAGGCTTTCCAACAGCGAAACCAGCTCGCTTCTACTGGCAAGGCACTGAACAGCTAATGCTCCCTGCCCCGGAGCCGGCAGACACACTTCAGGAGATAAAGGAAGAGCAGCACGCTCTGCCAAACCCAACCGCCGCAGACCCGCTGAAGCCAGAACGCAGGCATCATACTCTCCGGAGTCCACCTTGCGCAGTCGAGTATCCACGTTTCCGCGGATATCCCGAAACTGGAGGTCCGGGCGGAGGTGACGCAGTTGCGCCCGACGGCGCGGGCTAGATGTGCCAACCACAGCCCCTTCTCGAACAAGAAGTTTTGACAAACTGGCAAGACCTGCTTGGATGTCAAAATTTCCCGACGGAGGTTCCGAAACCTCTTCGGCAGTGTGTTTTGAGCTCCTAGGCAGAACCAAAGCGTCTCGCGGATCCTCCCTGGGCGGAACGGCGGCAATCACCAGCGGCTCAGATGACGTTGTTGGAAGATCTTTCATGCTGTGAACCGCCACGTCGACCTCACCGCTGAGCAAAGCGCGCTCGAGCTCGCCGGTGAACAAACCCACCCCGCCCACAACAGCCAGCGGTGCATCCGCCAAGCGGTCTCCGGCGGTGCGTATAATTCGCTCCTCCAGATTTAAATCCGGGCGAATTCTGCGGACAGCGGCGATTACACACCTGGTTTGCGCTAGGGCCAGCGCGCTCCCTCGGGTTCCGAAAACAATTCTTTCCATAATAAAGATAAGTGCTCGTAATACAAATTAAGTATAACCCAAGCCCGTAAGGGGTGTAAAGTTAAGCCGCACGCCTGCCCCCTCATCCCCCAACCCTCTTCTTTTGGTGCCGCCCTTTCTCCCCCAGTGGTAGCGCCGTGAGAAGGAGTCTGGAGAACGGGGACAAGCCAAGAGAAGAACCCGCAATAAATGTTGGCACAGCGTTAGAAATACGCCGCCCGTATGAAACTGCCCCCCGGCAAGCGCTTCACAAGACCGCGCAGTTCAAGGTTGATCAACAAGGCGTTTACAACACCCGCCGGCATCTGCGTCTCCGAGATCAGCTCATCGATGTGGCGCTGCTGAAGCGACAAAAGCTCCAAAATCCGGCTTTCCTCAAGCGAAAGCTGTGGCGGAGGGCCCTGGTTTTCCGCTTTTGCCGCATCGTCCACGGGAACACCAAGCGCAGCTAGAACATCTTCGGCGCACTCCACCAGGACGGCCCCCTGCTTGAGAAGCATGTGACAGCCGCGGTTGCGAGGGTCCAGCACGTCTCCAGGCACCGCAAAAACATCCCTTCCCTGCTCCACAGCAAAATCCGCCGTGATGAGAGCACCGCTATCCAGGGGCGCTTGGCATACAATTACTCCAAGTGAAAGCCCGCTTATAATCCGGTTCCGTGCCGGGAAGCGCCATGCATCCGGTTGGCACCTCATGGGAGCCTCGGACACCACAGCACCGTTTTCCACCACAGCATCCAAGAGGCGGCGGTTTTCAGGTGGGTATGGAACATCAACACCGCATCCCAACACCGCGATTGTTCGACCAGCTTTTAAGGCACCACGGTGAGCGGCGGCGTCAACACCGCGGGCCAAACCGCTGATCACCGTGAAGCCGAACTCTGCCATGCGCTTGGCGATCTTCTCAGCCACTGTTTGGCCGTAATGCGAAGCGCCGCGCGATCCCACTACGGCAACAGCAAACCGATCAGACTCCTGAAGCGAACCCCTCACGAATATAACCGGAGGCGGGTCGGGTATCTTCTGAAGAAGAGAAGGATACTCCGGGCTGTCCAAGCTTAAAGCGTAAGCCCCGCACTTCTGCATAGCCTGAAGGTCCTTCTCAACCTCCTCGTCGGAGACGCCGTCCAATATGCGGTCCACCGTCTTGGGCGAGAGACCAG
>JBMFPP010000313.1:2408-3751 GCA_049969055.1 Armatimonadota bacterium
GATGCTTGGAAAACGGCTTCGGGACCCCCGAAGAACTCCAGAAGCGCAAGCGCCCGTTTTGGAGGCAGTTCCAACCTTGCAAACCGAATCCAGGCTTCTAAATCCGACATGAGCGAGCTCCAATTGCCGCCGAGCGTGCGTATGCTTTATTGTAGCACTGTGGTGCAGTTCAGGCCAAGCACATTTGCCGACCAGAGCTTTGTAATCTATGCAAGTTTACCTGGGATTTTTGCCTTCCTCCGACTCCTTCTGCTTCGGCAGTTTCCCAATCCCACCCTGCGCTTTTATTTGTGAATAAAACGTATGCGCGCGAGGTCCCTCAGCATCCGGTAGGAATCGCGGAGCAGGCGCATGCGCGAATTGGGATCGTGCCGCCAGCGCACGGGAACCTCTTTTATGCGGTATCCAAGCTTCCTGGCTATGTACAAAAGCTCCACATCCAAGCAGATGCTGTTGATAACAGAGCGACTGAAAATGTCGGTGCATGCTCGGCGGCTGAACAGTTTAAAACCGCACTGGGTGTCCCAAATCCCAGGGACCGCAACGATCTGTATCAAGATGTTACCTGCGCGCCCCAACAGCTCTCTGTACCAAGGCTCGCGGACCTCCAAAATGCTCTGCGGAAGCCCCCGGGAACCGATCACAACGTCAAATCCCTCTTCGCGAGCGGCCAAAAGCTTTTCAACTTCTTCGATAGGGGTGGCCAAATCCGCGTCTGTAAACAACACATTTTCCCCCTCCGCCGCCAGCATGCCCCTGCGCACCGCCCAGCCCTTACCCCTGTTCTCTCCGTCAGACAGCACGCGGACCGGCTTGCCAACCGCAAACTGACGCGCCAGCTTCACAGTGCCGTCGCGGCTTCCATCGTCCGATATCACAATTTCTGAGGAATACGGCTGCTTCTGCAGGAATTCCCAAATGAGGCTCAGCGTTTTGGGGAGGCGCATCTCCTCGTTGAAAGCGGGAATCACCACGGACAAGTACGGGCGAGTTATCGGCATTCTCGGTTTTATTTATCCTTATGCAAAGTAGTTCCTTTGGTTACCAAAAAGTCTTATTGCCAAAAACCTCTTGAAGACAAGCAGGCGGAGCGCGGTATGCGCTTCGAATGCTGCGGGCTAAGCCAGCCCCCTGCTGTGCATAAACAGCCGGTCTGCCAAATCTCGAATTTCCTGGCACATCGCCAGCTTCTTCAACCAATCCGACGGGATGCCAAGCTCTCCGTAGTAAGCTCCGGCCACCTGCCCGCACACGGCCGCCGTTGTGTCGGCATCGCAGCCAAGGTTTACAGCCTTGAGAACGGCGTCTCTGAAGCTTTCGGTATTTATGAAGCACCACATCGC
>JBMFPP010000314.1:0-3744 GCA_049969055.1 Armatimonadota bacterium
GGAGGCTTCTTATCACTTCGAAGGAAGCGCGAAGCTTGGCGAGGCATGGTTGCTTCCGCATGTTAAGGGCAAAACGCGCCTGATTGTGGTTGATGCTCTTCGCCCGTACTTTGGTCCCGGACCTCAGATCAACCCCCTTCACCAGTGGGAGTACAAAGCATTGATTGTTGGCACAGACCCGGTTGCGATCGATACAGTGTGCTTGGCTCTGTGCCAGAAGAAGCGCAACCTTTTCAAGGGTGAGGAATGGCCGATCACGCCGCCGCCCAAAAGCATAGCCGCCGCCGATACGGAATATCGCCTCGGCACTAGCGATCCGCGCAAGATCAAATTGGTGAGGCTCGGGTGGCAGAAAGACGTGCTGATATAGCAAACGTTTTCCGTCTTTCTAGGGTATCAGCCGCATTCTGGTTGATGCTGGCGCTTGCTCTGGGATTTTTGGCGCCTCCCGCACGGACTCAGAATCTTCCGCCGCTGCTGGGAGACCTTACTGGCGATCGCCTCATCACTTTCCATGATGCGTTGGCTGTTGCCAAGCTTGTTGTCAGCTCCAGAAGGCCGTCTGCCGATCAGCTTGCCGTTGGAGACGTTGCTCCTGTCCCCGGCATTGACGGCCGGGAGTACGGAGACGGGCGCTTAACCCTTGAGGATGCCGCCGAGATACTGCGCAGAGCGGTCGGCCTTGGCAAAAATCCTTGGCCTGGCGGTCGGGTTCTGCCGCTCATCCCGTACACCAGCACGGTTTTCCTCGGGTCCAGCAGCCGCTTGGATGTGGTCCTCAGCACCGGATTTCAGGTCTCCGGCAAAGTTGTTGATGAAAACAACCGGCCGTTCCAGGGCAGCATCCGACTTGTTTCAAGCGCATCCGCGTCTGCCGGAGAGTGCGTGTTGGGCTTGGACGGCTCTTTTTTTTTAGCGGTGCCGCGTGGAACTTATTCCGTGGAAGTTGTGACCAAACTCGCCTCAGATGCTTTCGAAGGCGAGATTGTTCAGCGGCAGATACAGTTTGTGCAAGTGAACGGCGACTCAACGCTGGTCGTAAAGCGTCCTCCGTTACCGCGCCTGCCGGCTGTATCTGGTACGGTGACTTCGCAGGACGGAAAGTTCAGCGCAACCAACGTCATTTTCAGAGATATAGACTTTCCTTTGGATGCGAATCGCCGCAGAACCGAAATCATCGCGAGGGTGACAAACGGTCAATACACCTTGCGCGTTCCGATTGGACAGCACAAGGTTTTCCTCAAGGGCAGGGTGTTTTTAGACGACGGCCGCACCGCCGACGTTGTGCTGGCGCACCCGGAGCTCGTTTATGTAGGTGCAGACCGCCCGCTTCCAATAAGGGTGCCGCCGATCAGGATGGTCGGCGGTGTTGTCACCAACGCGAGCCGAAAGCCCTTGCAGACAGGCTTTGTAGAGGCACGTATTCCGTTTGCCTGGGGCAAAGGGGCCTCCTCGGCATCGCAGGTTGATAGAAACGGCAGGTACTTGCTCGGTTTGATCGAGGGCCAGTACACTTTCCTAGTCTCGTCCGAAGATAAGCCGCCGGCCGCAGATGGTGTTATCACGTTTGTGAAACAAGGCGTATCCGTAAGCGCAAACCGCCAGCTCGACATTGTTATTCCACCGCCTCCAAAGGCGGTGCAAATTCGCGGCTCTGTTGTTGATGAAAGAGGGCGCCCAATGCGCGGTGCCCGAGTCTTCGCGGAATCTATGGAGCTTTCACAAGTTCTGCGGGATTTCTACTACTTCAATTCCGTGTTAACTGAAGCCGACGGTTCGTTCTCTTTGTCGCTTCCGGAGGGACGCTACACAGTTGTGGTACAGCCGCCGGAAGACCTCTATCCACCAGCGGTTCTGTCCGGGCTTCTGCAGTAATGCTTGAACATGCTGCCTAGCGCTAGGTGCCTCGTTGACTACTTTCTCCGCGCGTTAGTATAATTGGCCGGTGAATGAACTCTTTTACCTCTGGCGGAAAGGAGATCCGTGGCTTGGAGTACGACATCAAGGACCCATCTTTGGCTGAGAAGGGGCGTTTGCGCATCGAGTGGGCAGGCGCGCAAATGCCGGTTTTGGGGCTGATTCGGGAGCGGTTTCGGAAGGAAAAACCCCTTTCGGGTGCGCGCCTAACTGCGTGCCTACATGTAACAAGCGAAACAGCGAACCTTGTTATCACCCTTAAGGAGGGCGGCGCTACCGTAGCCTTGTGCGCCTCCAACCCGCTGTCAACGCAGGATGATGTAGCCGCGTCCCTTGTCTCGGACTTTGGCATTCCGACGTTTGCAATCAAGGGCGAAGACAACGAAACGTATTATCGGCATATAAATTCTGCTCTCAATATCAAACCGAACCTGACAATGGATGACGGGGCCGATACCGTTGGCGTCATCCACTCCCAGCGAACCGAGCTTATAGACGGCCTTATAGGGGGTACCGAGGAGACTACTACAGGCGTTATACGCCTGCGCGCGATGGAGGCCCAAGGGATTCTTCGTTACCCGATAATCGCCGTTAACGACGCCGACACAAAGCACTTGTTCGACAATCGGTACGGCACCGGACAGTCCACCATAGACGGAATTCTGAGAGCAACCAACAAGCTTCTCGCCGGCAGTGTGTTTGTGGTAGCCGGATACGGAATGTGCGGACGCGGTGTGGCAATGAGGGCGCGCGGGATGGGCGCAAACGTTATCGTCACCGAGGTGGATCCGCTCCGCGCACTCGAAGCCGTCATGGACGGCTATCAGGTAATGCCTATGGACCAAGCGGCGCCGCTCGGAGACATTTTCTGCACCCTAACAGGCGATGTGTCGGTGCTGAGAGAAGAACACTTCAAGGCCATGAAAGACGGCGCTATCGTTTGCAACTCCGGGCATTTCAATGTCGAAATTGATATCCCGGCACTCGAAAAGCTTGCTGTGTCCAGAAGGTTTATCAGGGACTTTGTGGAAGAGTTTCGGATGGCGGATGGAAGGCGCATCTACTTGCTTGGCGAAGGCAGGCTCATAAACCTGGCGGCCGCGGAGGGACATCCTGCCGCCGTAATGGACATGTCGTTTGCGAACCAGGCGCTGTGCGCCGAGTACATGTTCAAAAACGCCGCCAAGCTCGACAGACGCGTTTACGCGGTGCCAAAAGAGATAGACCGCGAAATCGCCAGGCTCAAACTGCAGAGCATGGGGATTAAGATCGATTCGTTGACACCAGAGCAGGAGAAGTATCTTGCCTCTTGGCAGGAAGGCACTTAAACCGAAAATCAACCACCATGCAGACGAAAGCCTTGCGGTGGCCAATGTGCTCGGCTGCAACATACACTGCATAGGCATGGATGAAGCACTTGCCATCGCCGAGCGATTCCTCTCGGAGCGTATTCCCCGCCACATTGTAACGGCCGATGCTTCAGCGGTTGTTATCGCTCAGCGAGATGAGGAGTTCCGTTCCATCTTGAACACCGCCGATCTTGTTGTTCCCGATTCGAACGGAGTCGTATGGGCCTGCAGAACTTTGGGGTATCCGGTGCGCGAGCGCGTAGCCGGCATTGATCTAATGGATCGCCTATGCCGTTTGGCCGCAGAACGCGGGTTGTCCGCCTTTTTCTACGGAGCCGCTCCCGGGGTTGCTGAGGCCGCCGCCAAGAATTTGGAAGCCGCCTACCCAGGACTGCGCGTGGTCGGTACCATGCACGGCTATGCCCCAGATTCGGAGGAAAGCAGTATAGTTGCTCGGATACGGGATTCACACCCGGAT
>JBMFPP010000315.1:0-3731 GCA_049969055.1 Armatimonadota bacterium
ATACGTTCGGATCATCAGGAACGCAGTAGTACGAATGCACGAAGTAAACCATGGCACCGTCTGCAACGTTCGCCAAAGCCGGAGCGCGCTTCAAAATCCGCAGGCTGTTCCATCCCATGTGCGGCACCTTAAGCCCCGGCATCGAGGGAAATCTAACCACCCGGCCGGGGATTATCCCAAGCCCGCGGTGCTCCCCCATCTCTTCACTCACGCTCAGCAGAAGCTGCATCCCCAAGCATATACCGAACATGGGTCTGCCGCTTTGAATGCACTCAACCACTGCATCGAACATGCTCAAACCGCTGTCAGCACGCAGAGATTTCAAGTTCTGCACCGCGGCACCGAAAGCCCCAACGCCGGGAACTATTATTTTATCGGCAGAAATAACCTGCTCTGGATCAGAGGTAATATCTGCGGGGAAGCCGAGGTATTCCAAGGCTTTCTGCACACTGCGCAGATTGCCCATTCCGTAATCAACAATCGCGATCTTCACAGCAGTCCCTTGGTGGAAAGAACGTCGGTGATTCTGGAATCTATGCGCGTTGCGGAGTCAAGCGCGCGTCCGAAGGCCTTAAAAGCCGCTTCCGCTATATGGTGGCCGTTTCTGCCAGCAAACTGATGCAGATGTATGTTCATAAGGCCGTTGTTAGCCACAGCGCGGAAAAACTCCTCAACCAACGCGGACTCCATAGTTCCCAAAGGTGCATCCGGTAGGTCTAAACCGAAGCTGAGGTGCGGCCGCCCACCAAGATCCACTGCGCAGAGAACCAGCGCTTCGTCCATGGGGACCACTGCGCTTCCATAGCGAGCCATTCCCTTTTTATCGCCGCAGGCTTGAGCAATGGCTTTCCCCAGGGTTATACCGACATCCTCAACCGTGTGGTGAGCATCCACATGCAGGTCGCCGCTTGCACGCACAGACAAGTTCAAAAGCCCGTGCTTGGCAAACAGTTCAAGCATATGGTCCAGGAAACCTATTCCTGTGGCACCCTCAAACTGCCCGGAGCCGTCCAGCTCCAGCCTTACTGCCACCTCGGTCTCGCGGGTTTTGCGCTCAACCTGCGACGCTCTTTCCATCCTTTTGGCCTCCACAAACACGTACCTGCGGCCTAAAGAAAGCACGGAACGCGGATGTGCATTCTTTCCGAACCCAGGTGCGCCACCGCGAGCTGTACCGCATAGAAAGGGTCCTATCTACCTCCCGGCAGGTAGTAGTATATAAGCCCGATGTTCGTAAGTGCCGGCAGTATCTTGCCAAACACATCCGGCTTCCTGGTTTCCGGCACAAATATTATATCCCCATCTTGAACAACCGGGTTGCCTCCAGGATCGGCTTTGCGAAGCATACTCTTCACATCAGCAGTTATCACAGTTGGCATGCCGTTCCCCTGAGGACGGCGGATTACCAGCACATTCTTCAGCTCTGCGCGCTTATCTTGGCCGCCGGCAAGTGCTATAGCGTCCGCAACAGTGAAGTTCTCGCTTTCCGGTATCGGATAGTAGCCCGGGTTCTTCACCAAGCCGAAAACCGCCACCCTGGCGTTGTTCTCCGGCACAATCAAAGTATCGCCAGCCTGAAGCTTGATATCCGGCGCTGGTTTCCCAAGAACCAACGGCTCGTACAAATCCACCGGAATCTGCTCCCTCGGCTGGCCCGGTTTGGGCGCCCGCACAACCACGGCCTTCCGAAGCGCGGCATTCGGCGTTGCACCGCCAGCCAGTGAAAAAGCCTCAACAACTCCAAGCCCCTCGGTTACGTCAAACTCCCCGGGGTTCTTCACCCCCTGACCGTTTACGTAAATGCGCACCGTAGGAGCATCTTGAACGCTGAGAACATCCCCCGGCTGAAGCGGCAGATTAGCGCTAGCTTCTCCTCTAAGCAGTTCCATAAGATCGATGGGAATTACCTTGTCGCCCCTGAAAAGACTTGCACGCGCCAGCTCCGGTTTGCCCTTAAGCCAACCTGCCTCCGCCAGAGCCTCCGCAACCCGCCATCCCGGTTTCAGTTCAAACATCCCGGGCTTTGTTACCTGCCCCACAACGTACACCCGATTGGGCCTGGGCACTTTTACGTTCAGTGTTACCTGCGGCGATACCAAAACTTTGCTCAGGGCGTTTTCTATGGCCTTCTGCGCCTGAGCAACAGTCAGACCCTGAACCGCAACCCTCCCTGCCCTCGGCACTGCCACAGTGCCGTCCGGGAGGATCGTCGCCTCCACATCCAGCTCCGGATGCCTGGCAACCTTAATCTGAACCACGTCCTCCGGACCAAGAACGTAACCACTGTCTTCGCCCCAAGACACTCGGCAGAATGCCAGAGCTAAACCAGCCGAAACGAAAAGCACCAAAGCGCAAAATTTGTGCTTAAGCACCATATTGCCAAACTCCTCGCCAACAGGGTTGAAGAACACACCGCCACCCGCAATCCAAAGACCGCCTTTGGCCGCCGCGTTGAATAAACCAAGGGATCTGTCTCTGCAGAACCGGCATCATTGTAACACTGCTCGGAGTGGGCGTCAATCAACCGGAAGGGGAAGCCCTCCTGCGGTTGGAGAAAAGCAAGGGGCGCAGAGAACCAAAACTGCGCCCCTCCCCAGAAATCCGCCTCGAACTCCCACGCTCAGGGCTCACACACCACCCGGAAGCCGGCAAACGGTCCATCAGACAGCCACCATTTGCTCTTTGGATACTGAGGATCGCTCGCCTGCCAATCGGGCGAAAACGGTTTTCTGGCGGCAGGATGCACCTCTTTCGGATCATCAGAATAACAACCGCCGCGCAGAACGGGCTCCTCACCGTACATGGGCTGGCACCACTCGCCGGCGTTCCCCAGCATATCGTAAATGCCCCACGCATTCGGCTGTTTGGTACCCACCGGGTGGGTCTTCCCCTGGGAGTTCCCCGAGTGCCACGCCAGCTTATCCAACAGCGCGCTGTCTGCAATGGGACCGGCCGGAAGCACTCTCGCGCGGCAGGCGTACTCCCACTCAACTTCGGTGGGTAGGCGGTACTTCTTCCCTGTCTTGCTGGAGAGCCACTTGCAGTACTGCTGAGCGGCGTGGTAACTTATGCTGATCACCGGGTAACCGGTATGGCCGAAGCCGCGGTCGGGTGCGCCGTAAGGCCGGCTCGGCCGGGAAATGGCGTCCGCGCCCTCGGTTGCTCCCGGGTTCTGCAAATCCAGCTTATTCAGATACACATCGTACTCATCCCAGGTGACCTCCGTCTTGCCAATATAGAACGGTTTGATGGTCACCTTCCGGCTTTTTCCGGTGTCTGG
Organism: Armatimonadota bacterium; assembly: GCA_049969055.1. Lineage (GTDB taxonomy): Bacteria > Armatimonadota > DTGP01 > DTGP01 > JBMFPP01 > JBMFPP01. Next base: position 3,281 of record JBMFPP010000315.1, read on the forward strand.
ATCAACAACGGTATAAGTGCCGCCGGGCACGGGAACCATGTCGAACTTGACCAAGGTACCCTGTATAGTCTCAGTATACGGCTTCAACGGCTGGGGCTCCGGAGCTTTAACTGCCGCGGGTTTGCTCTTTGGCGGAGCCGTTCTCTTTGCCTGTGCACCAATAGAAAGAGCGCAGGACGTGATCAGCAGGACAATTCCACAAACAACGGCGAAAGGAGATTTGAAAATGCCGTGCGACTTGAAAAATAAACGTGCACCAAACATGAAGCTTCTCCTCAACAAACTTTTACTCCCATTCTTACTGAGTGCTTCAATCTGCGGTTTGTTACAAGCGCAAACACCGCGTCTCAAGCGCTTTCAATACAGCCAGATGCACATGGGTGTGCGGGTAACCATCACCCTGTACGCGCCCGATGCTGACACCGCACAGCGTGCCTGCAGGTCCGCGTTC
>JBMFPP010000316.1:0-3729 GCA_049969055.1 Armatimonadota bacterium
GTGGGTGAACCAGAACGAGCGGTGGTGCGGATGATCTCGGGTTTCGCTTTCAACCTCGCGCATCGGGTAGTGCCGCGTGATTGGCACACCGGTAGGGCCAACCAAAGGGTAGAAATAAGGCTTGTTTGCGCCGCGAGTTACGTAGCGGGTAAAGAGTTTTCCGTTTACCTGAATCTCGGCATCATCGCCAACACGGCGAACCAACACGGCGTTTGGCCGAGGTGTCCCACGCTGAGGCACCAAACGATACTTGATAGACTCTCCCGCCTTCAACCCAGGGATTATCCAAATAACATGAAGGCGGTTGTCTTGCCGCTCGATTTGGCATGGAACAACCGCCCCATCTGGCTCGCGTTTCAGCACAAAGTTTCCAGAAGCACCTTCGGGCAGAACCACCGCAACGGGCACTTCCGGCACATCCCTACTCCCAGCGGTCACCACAACCTCGCTCGGGAGACGCGACCGCCCAGAGCTTTGGAACGCACCCAGCATGCACGCTGTAAGTGCAAAAACCACCAATACCAATGTGCAGAAAAAACAGCCTCTCACCAATGCTCCCTCCGCCTCTAATACAGCACAAATCCGCTTCTCTCACGAACGCCGCGCTAAAAAGCCGAAACTCGAAGTGCGCCCTGCTTCAAATAACTAAACCACCGCTTCACCGCCGGCAAAACCGCTTCAAGCAGGCTCTGTCTCCAACAGGCGAGCTCCAGCCGGGAAGCTGTCGGTCGTACCCAACCCAGCCTAAACCGCGAACAAATCCGGGGTAAGCTGTATCTTAACCCCTTTCTCTATAGCCTCATTTGCTTTCAATATGGCCACCGCGGCCTTAAGCGCTTCTTCCCCACTGCAGAAAGGCTGGGTGTTCTTACGAATGCATTCAAAGAACGACGCAAGCTCCGCCTGGTACGGAAAACCGGCATCCATCTTCTCTCCACTGCCCAATGCCTGCCCAGGACCGGAGCCTCCACCAGGCGAATGGCTCAAATCCAGGTTCACACCTCCACCGGCAACCTTGTTGGCGAGCTCCATCCATGCCAGCTTGCTGGCTTTAGGCTCCCTGAAAAGCTTGCCGCCGGTCTCGCCCACCATGATGAGCGTGCCCTCGGTGCCCATAAACTGCTCGTAGTAGCCGTCGTACTGATTCGTGGTGATAGAGGTGTAAGTAAGCTTCACCCCGTCTGGATATTCAAATATCACAGATACGTTGTCCCACACCTCGCGGCCGTCTTTCCAGTAATCGATGCCGCCGACTCCCATAACCGAGATCGGCACAGCGCCGAGGAACCAGTTTACCACATCCACCTGGTGGCTTCCGAGTTCGGCCATGAGCCCCTGCGAAGACTCCCTGTAAAGCCGCCAGTTCAGCAGGCGCTCGTACTTGGGATCCGGAACAGGCCGCCGCCAATCGCTGTTACGGTGCCACAGCGCCCTAATCTGGGTGATCTTACCCAAAGCTTTGTCCTTATGGATCAGCTTGTAAGCATGGTGGTAGAACGGATTGTACCTCCGCTGATGGCCTATCTGCAGTAGCTTCCCAGAAGCACGAGCGGCCTGGCACATCTTTTTGCACTCATCCACCGTATAGGCCATGGTCTTTTCGCAGAAAACGTGCTTCCCGGCCTGCAGGGCGTCTATGGCAATAGGCGCATGCATGTTCAACGGCGTGGCAATGAGCACCGCCTGAATGCTCTTCTCTTTATCCAGCATCTCGCGGTAGTCAGTGTAACCCCTAACCTGCGGATAAACCTTGCCGGCTATCTCCAAACCGCGCTTAAGATGAGGCTCATATATATCGCACACTGCCACGCACTTCACATTGGGAGCCATCAGCGCTTTCGTTAAGTCAAGTGACCCTTGAGCCCCCGTTCCCACAAAAGCGAAGTCGATCGGCTCCGCCGAGGCAGGAGCGGCAGCATTTTGAGCAAATGCCTCGCGCACAGCCGCAAGCCCAACAGAAAACGCGGCCGCCGCTGCCGACTCCTTCAAAAACTCCCGCCGGGTGATTCCGTTGGAATCGTTCATCTCTCGCCACCTCCAGTCTTGATCTCTATCCCTTTGCAAGAACCAACCACAATCGGCACAACTTCATCCGCCGACCGCAACTGCGGTATGAGCAAAGCAGCTACATCCGGATGTAGTTTACAATATTTCCTGGTGCCTTCCTCCCCCATAACAAAAAAGGCGGTGGCAAGAGCATCGCTTTGGACGGCATCCGGAGCCACTGCAGCGGCCCCCCACAAACCTTGAGACGGACGGCCGGTACGGGGATCTATTATGTGCGGATATATCACGCCCCCCACCTCCAGAAACTGCTCAGAGCACCCGGAATTCGACACACTGTAATCGACGGCGCATACCACCGCAACCCGACGATTCGAACAAAGCGGGTGCTCGATACCAAGCCGCCAAGGAGTGCCGTTCGGCTGGGTGCCCAAAGCGTAACTGCTACTGCGGCCGGCGTGCACCAACGCCCCCAACACATCCATCTCCCTAAGGTACTTTGCCACCTGCTGAACCGCATACCCCTTGCCAACCGCCCCCAGATTTATCTCCACACCATCCGTATCAAACCGCACGGTAAAATCCCGCTCGTTTAACAACACGTGCTTGTACCCTACGCACCTTAAAGCCCCTTCGATCTCCTCTTCGCTCGGGACCCGCGGCCGCCGATCGTAAAAGCCCCAGAGCTTGATGAGCGGTCCGGCGGTGATATCAAAAGCGCCTTCGGTCTCCTCGCTGATGCGCAGGCACGCTTGAAGCAGTTCGAAAAGCTGTGGGGATACCTTCACCGGGGCGCGCGCCGCAGCTGCATTTATCTGATCCACCTCGCTCAAAATCTGATATGCGCTGAGCTGTCCCTCTATGCGTTCCACATCCTCCAACGCCGTGCGCGCCGCCGCCTCGAGGTAAGAGCGCTCCCGACCCCAAAGCAAAACCTCGAACTCGCAGGCCATTGCCCAACGCGAAGCACGCACGATGCAAGGCTCGGAGTCCGCCGCTTTCATAACCCAGGGCCACCTTTACTTTGGTGCGGCTGGGAACGCCGCGCTATGCTTCCCCTCGAAAATCACTCCCAAGGATCTGGAAATATGCTGTAGTGGCGCACCCCCTGGCGCGGCTCGGCCATCCAATCCGCAACCTTAGCGCGCCACCTCAGGTAGTGTTCCGTTTGCTGATGAGCCGCAAAATCTTCCGGAGACTTGTAAACCTCATACAAAAAGAAGCGCGTCTTGGGATCTTCTGCCTGCAGTACATCGAACCTCACATTCCCCGGTTCCTTGCGGGTGTTTCTAGCGTTCTCAAGCGTGGCCTCTATAAAGTCCGAAACATGTTCTGGCTTCACGTGCACAGTCACGCAAACCACGTACATGAAATCACCTCTCTTCTAAAATTCCGCGCTCCATACATCCATCCCAACAGAAAACGTAAACAGCGAGACCGCGCTCGTCCAACAAAAACTTGAAGCCGGCAAATCTCGCACAAAAGCTGATCAACAATCAAATCTGCAATCAGTGCCTGAAATGCCTCATGCCAGTGAACACCATGGCCATGCCGTAGCGGTTGGCAACCTCGATCACCTTTTCATCCTCGGTGGAACCACCAGTCTGAATGATAGCTGTAACACCAGCCTTGGCCGCTATTTCGGGGCCGTCCGGCTTCGGGAAAAACGCCTCCGACGCCAAAACCGCCCCTTCAGCAAGCGCGCCTGCGCGCTGAACTGCCATC
>JBMFPP010000317.1:0-3703 GCA_049969055.1 Armatimonadota bacterium
CGCATGAACACGGGTTCGAATTCATTTTCATAGAGACGCAGGGCCAAATACGCACTGGTAAGTTTGCCTGGAACAGCTATCCTTGCGCCGCGGAGGGCTTCTGGGGGCAGTTTCCGGCGCGCCACCACCATCGGGCCGTACCCCTCGCCCATGCTGGCTCCGTGCGGAAGCAGGACATAGCGGTTGCACACGTAAGCGTAGGCATGGGCGGACAAGGCGGTTATCTCAAGCCTGCCCTCCATCGCCCACGCGTTCAATGTTTCGATGTCTTGAAGTATATGCTCGAAGTTTATGCCGCCGGTATCCAGCCTGCCGCAGGCCAGAGCGTAAAACATGAAGGCGTCATCGCTGTCCAGACTGTGACCCACCCGAAGAGTAAGGGCCGTCATTTCAGACCGATCTCCTCATCGGAGAGGTAGCATGCAGGATCCGGCGCAAGAAAATCACCGTAGTATCTTTCGGCCCTCACACGCAGATTGCCGTTGCATATCTCTAGAAACTTGCAGGCGGCACACCGACCCTTCAGATGCGGCTTTCGGTTCTTAAGAATGGCCATAATGGGGTGCGAAGTATCCTGCCATATCTCCCCGAAAGGACGCTCCTTTACGTTGCCGAAAGTTTGATGCCACGAAAACTGGTCGGGGTGCACATTGCCGAGGTTATCCACGCATGCCACAGCAATTCCGGATTGATTTCCGCCGTTCCACTTCAGCATCTGGTATACTTCGTCGGCGCGCTCCGGCTGGCGCTCCTTCACGCGGAGGTACAAGTAAACGCCGTCGGCATGGTTGTCAACGGTGAGAATATCGTTCTCCACGCCGCGCCTGTGCATATCCTCCGCGCGGTCGAAAATATAATCCACAATTCGGCGGGTTTCTTCGGGCAGAAGGTCGTTGCGCCTAATCTTATCTCCCCTTCCTGCATAAGCCAGATGGTAAATGCAACAGCGCGGAATGCGCTCCTGCTCCATCAAGTCGAAGATGCCGGGAAGCTGATCCGCATTAAGCTTGTGCACGGTGAAGCGGAGGCCAACCCGCATTCCTGCATCGCGGCAGTTGCGAATGCCCTGAATCGTGCGCCGGAAAGCGCCCTTCTCCCCGCGAATTCGGTCGTGCACGTCCTCCAGCCCGTCGATGCTGACGCCCACATAAGCAAAGCCCGCTTCTTCGATGCGCTGGGCGGTTTTCTCGTCGATCAACGTGCCGTTTGTGGAAAGCACACAGCGCAGTCCCCTCTCACGCGCGTAAGCCGCCAGCTCGAACAGATCCGGGCGCATGAGCGGCTCTCCGCCGGAAAAAAGCACGGTCGGCACGCCGAAATCCGCCATGTGGTCGATGAACCGCTTGCCCTCCTCGGTGGTGAGTTCGCCCGGATACTCTTGATCTCTGGAATCAGAGTAGCAGTGTACACAACGCAGGTTGCACCTGCGGATGAGGTTCCAAACGACGATCGGACGCTTATCCTGAGAATAGTGCAGAAGATGCGATGGAAGACGCGAAGTATCGCGCCCGTAGCGAAGCGCGTCGCCCGGAGTAGCAGTGCCGCACAAAAGCCTGGTAACACTGAGCATTTTTGTCCAATCCATTCGGGCTGCGGCATCCGAACCGCCGAGATTGTGCCGAAGCACAAAGCGGCTTCAAAAGAAACCCGCCACAGCCCGGGGAAGTATTCAGGGGCCTGAACCACCGATGGAATTGTAGCACACCCAGATCAACAGCCGCAAGCAACCATCCGGCTTATCCAAACCCAAGCCAATCACTGCCTGCCGTGAGCACTCCAAAAATCAAGGATAGGCAACGTCGTGAATGTTTGCGCTGACCACCGTCCACTTTGGCCCACCTTCACTGTCGGTTCCAATCGCTACCCAGCCGAACCAAGGGGAGTAGTACCAATTTTCGCGGAACCCTATCGGCACGCCAAAAACCTGCGTGCTCACAACAGTCTCAATGTGGAACACATCAAAACGACCCGCAGGCGTGCTCATCACATCCCTCTTCAGGACCTTACTGCTGTACGTACCCTTTGGCGTAAGCCCTCCAGCCGGCAGGCTGACGTCGCCGCTCCAACTCTCACCGATGTCGAAAGGATACCGCACCAGCTCGACAGGCGGAACAAAGGTGCTAGTTGCGCCGCCGGGTTCTGTGCGCCCCAACATCCTCAGTACGAAGCGTCGGCCGTTCTCTCCGGGAACTTCATCCTGCCTCAACCAGTAAGCCTGCCCGTTGGAAAGCACCACTTCATAAGCTTCTGCGGATTCGCTCTCAGGAGCCAGCGGGTTGTAAGTGTACTGCCCCGTTTCCTTGTTGTAAAGCAAACCCTCCACCTTAACTATTTTTTCCACCCGAGCCGTAATGGTGTTCCCAACGCTGTCTGCATAAGTCCAGGCGTTGCCAATCTCAACAGGGAAGAAGCTCGGTTTTGCAGGCCACGGATCGCTCTCCAAACCCAAGACATACCGAAGCATCCGAAGAACGTCGCTTACATCCACGCGCCCGTCCCCGAATGTGTACTCGGTCCGGCGCGGTGCTACATCCGCCGCGCGCATCACTTCGGCAGGGAACTCCCTCAAGCCCAGCGCCGCACGCAGTGCCAACCCCACGTCCATCACGTCCAACAAACCATCTCCGTTCATGTCGCCGTAAAGCGGAAGCCGCTCCGCATTAACTCGGGAAACCACAAGCAGTGAAAAGACCGCCGCCAAAAGAAAAAGTTTCCGCATCCCGGCAATTCCTCGCCCACCTGTCTTTCTTTCGAAATAACGATAGCACACTCTGCAGGGCGAAGGCAAACAAACTCAAACCAAGAATTGGATGTGAGGGATTCGCCTGAAAATCCACATCCAAGGAGTCTCCACCTTCGCGTCGAAAAGCATAAAGGCGCTTACTTGGACCGCAAACGCTGAACAAGGAGGTTCATCAGCCTGGTATGCCGCGACTTACCAGGGTAGCTTTTTTGATCATTCTTGCAGCTTCTGCGTTGATAGCCCTACTGCCGGCACCGAGAAGATACTTCATTCTAGCCCTCTCACACAGCATACCAATCGACGAGAAAGCTCTGGGACCAACCGCGCAGGGCGCCAGCGTATCCAACCTGCGCTGGACGCTGGACCATGTTCCGCTGTTCACGCTTGTCGACTGGAGCTTCCTTAATCAAACCCAATCGAACCAACGGCATGTGCGCCTCACATGGGTGGCACTGCCGGCGGCTGGAACGAGGGCGCTGGATGAAGCCCGCCGTTTGGTTGCCGAATTCCCACAAGATCCGGTCGCATACGTTGCTTTGATTGAAGCACTGGCAAGGCAGTTCGATACAGCCAGCATCGAAGAGCTCCGAAAAGCCGCCGAAGCTGGAAGGCGCCTGGAGCCCCAAAACGCCTTTTTCGACCTAGCCATCGCAGGCGCAACGGCCGCTTCCGGCAATATAGAAGAAGCGGCAAAAACTGTGATAAGCGCTTCACGCAAACAGTACAATCCCCACGAATGGGAACTGGCCCAAGCGATTATGCAAACAGCCCAAGACGCCGGCGCCAAACGCGCCAAAGCCGCTCTCTCCGCCAGAACGCTTTTGGCCGCGCTTCCTCACCACGCTTTGTTCCGCCAGCTTGCCGTAAAGCTGGTCCAAAGCAAAAACCTGCCGAACAAACTAGACGTTCATGCGGCACTGGTAACCATTGGCGGCAGTATCCGGAAGAAGGAATCCTCTG
>JBMFPP010000318.1:0-3696 GCA_049969055.1 Armatimonadota bacterium
AATTATGGCGCCCTCGGAGGGAATCGAACCCCCGACGCCCGCCTTAGGACGGCGGCGCTCTATCCGCTGAGCTACGAGGGCGCCAGCAAGCTGATTATACCATAAGATTTTCCTTTTGCCAATAGCCGCTTGTGATAAGCGGCGATTCTGAGGTGGGGCGTCAGCTCTGCTGGGCTCACAGAATCGTACGGAGATGTTGAAGCCGATACCGCCGGCTTCAACATCTCCGCATGGTTTCGTTCCGTCAGGAGGCGGGCACCTTTTCCTCTGCTTTCCGGAAGACCAGCTCTCCGTTTGGTGCCTCATCCACGATTATGGTGTCGCCTTCGGTGAAGGTGCCGTCCAACAGCTTCATAGCCAGTGGGTTGGCCACCAGCCTCTGTATGGCCCTTTTGAGAGGCCTGGCTCCGTAAACGGGGTCGTATCCCTCCACCGCGAGCCGATGGCGCGCGGCATCCGTCAAGATTATCCTCAAGTTCCGGTCCTTAAGCCTCTGCTCCAGAGCCGCGATTTGGATGTTGACAATCTGCTTGATCTGCTCCGCACCGAGCGAGTTGAAGATAATTACTTCATCAATTCGGTTTAGGAACTCCGGCCTGAAGTGGTTTCGGAGGGCCTCCATCACCCGCTCGCGCATGCCCTCTGGGTCGATACCAGCCATCTCTTGAATCCACTGAGAGCCGATATTCGAGGTCATGATGATCACCGTGTTTTTGAAATCCACGGTTCGGCCTTGGCCGTCGGTCAGGCGGCCGTCATCTAGAATCTGCAGGAGTATGTTGAACACATCCGGGTGTGCCTTTTCAATTTCGTCGAACAGGATGACGCTGTACGGCCTTCTGCGCACAGCTTCTGTGAGGTAACCGCCTTCTTCGTATCCGACGTAGCCGGGCGGAGCGCCGATCATGCGGGATACAGAGTGCTTCTCCATGAACTCGGACATGTCCAGGCGCACCATGGCCCGCTCATCGTCGAACAGGAACTCGGCCAGAGCGCGCGCCAGCTCGGTTTTTCCGACGCCGGTTGGACCCATGAATATGAAGCTGCCTATCGGCCGATTCGGATCCTGCAGACCGGCCCGCGCTCTGCGCACAGCGTCCGATACAGCTTTTATGGCTTCGTCTTGGCCGACCACCCGCTTCTTGAGGGCTTCTTCCATCCGCAGAAGCTTCTGCATCTCCCCTTCCATCATCTTGGAGACGGGGATGCCGGTCCATTTGGAGACCACTTCTGCGATGTCGTCTTCATCGACTTCGTCCTTCAGCATGCGCAGGTCTTTCTGAAGTTCGGCCAAGGCGGCGTTCTCTCTGTCTAATTCGGCCTGAAGTTTAGGGAGAATTCCGTACTGTATTTCGGCCGCCCTGTTGAGGTCGTAAGAGCGTTCTGCCGCTTGAAGCTCTATTCTAGCCTGCTCTATCTGGTCTTTCAACTGCTGTATCCTTTGAATGCACTCTTTTTCTCTCTGCCAGTGTGCCTTCAATCGGCTGAGCTGTTCGTTCAGTTCGGCCAGCTCTTTTTCGAGGCGCTCCAGACGCTCTTTCGAAGCAGGGTCGGTCTCTTTGCGCAGTGCTTCGCGTTCGATCTCAAGCTGACGGCGCCGCCTTTCCACCTCATCGATCTCCGTCGGCATGCTGTCGATCTCAATCCGCAGGCGCGAGGCGGCTTCGTCAACCAGATCGATCGCCTTGTCCGGGAGGAAGCGATCTGTGATGTAGCGGTTGGAAAGTACGGCGGCGGCCACAAGGGCGGAGTCTTTTATCCGAACGCCGTGGTGCACCTCGTACCTCTCCTTGAGGCCGCGCAGGATGGCTATGGTGTCCTCCACGCTTGGCTCGCCAACATATATGGGCTGGAAGCGGCGCTCAAGGGCGGCGTCTTTCTCGATGTGCTTTCGGTATTCATCCAAAGTGGTAGCACCAACGCACCTAAGTTCGCCGCGGGCGAGCATTGGCTTGAGCATGTTCGATGCGTCTATGGCGCCTTCGGCGGCGCCGGCTCCAACTATGGTGTGGATTTCGTCTATGAACAAGATGATGGTGCCCTCCGCCTCGGATATCTCTCTGAGAACAGCCTTCAGCCTATCCTCGAACTCGCCGCGGTACTTCGTGCCGGCCACAAGCGCGCCGAGGTCCAGTGCCACAATTCGCTTGTTTTTCAGGCCCTCTGGAACGTCGCCGCTGGCAATCCTTTGGGCAAGCCCCTCCACGATGGCGGTTTTACCGACGCCGGGCTCACCGATCAGCACCGGATTGTTCTTAGTTCTGCGCGACAGGACCTGGATCACCCTTCGTATTTCGTCGTCGCGGCCTATAACCGGGTCGAGCTTACCGCGCCGGGCAAGCTCTGTGAGGTCCCGCCCGTACCGTTCGAGGGCCTGGTATTTGTCTTCCGGATTTTGGTCCGTTACGCGGTGCGCCCCGCGAACATCCATAAGGGCTTTCAAAAGCCTATCGCGGGTTATTCCGTTCTCGCGGAACAGCCGGGCTACGGCGCCGTCTCTTTCTTCAGTTGCCGCAAGAAGGATGTGCTCTGTGCTGAGGTATTCATCTTTCAGACCCTGAGCTTCTTTCCAAGCTCGGTTCAGCATATTGTTGAGGCGGCCGCTGATGTATACCTGTCCGCTGCCGGCACCGCTTACCCTGGGTAAACGCTCGATTTCGGTTTGCAGAACCGAAGCCATGCGCGCTGGATCGGCACCCATCTTCTGAAGCACCGGAGATACTATTCCCTCCGTTTGCTTCAGCAGTGCCAGCATCACATGCTCCGGCTCTATCTGCTGATGTCCGTAATTCAGGGCCATGTCGTTAGCATCTTGAAGAGCTTCTTGTGCTTTTACGGTTAATCTATCTAACCTCATAAACTTTCACCTCTCTAAAAGCAGTTAAGTGTGCCTTTGAACCTCGAATCTGTAAAGCTCGTAAGGCTCTCCAGGGCGTATTCCGCCCTTCTGCATACAGATGGCTATCTGCTGTTCCGGCGTATCCACGCCTTCCAGGTCTGGGAGCAGAAGGCCGGCTCGCCCTCCGGATCGCACTATAACCCCGTAGCGTTTGGCATCTAGGCTTGATTTATCGCTCACCCGCTCAGGCTCCGAGAGAACATCCACGGATATCGTCAAATCGTCGAGCTCCCACTCCTCGATGGGTGGGAAGCGCGGGTCTTCCGTTGCCGCACTTATCGCGTTGTGGATGATCTCAAGAGCGATGTTTGGCTGAGTTGGGCGATACGTGCCGATGCACCCCCTCAGCTCGCCGTGTTTTTTGATGGAAACGAACACCCCGGCTTTGCCCTCCATCTCCTTGGGGAGCGGATCGGGCGGAGAAATAACCTTTCCCTCCGTGATGTAGGCGGTTATCGCCTCACGCGCCAGCTTCACCAGAGGGTCTCCCGACCTGATTTGCGATGCCATTGAAAGCCTCCGATTCCAAGTGCCAACAGCATCTTGATAATAATACACTCAATTCTCCTTACACGAATTGTATCATTCGGTTCAAAAAAATTCAATGATTTTGGGGTTTTCGATGGGCTAATTTAGGTGAACTGTGGTGTTGTTGGAGGATGCAACAGGGGAAAACAAATCGAGGGTTCTGCGGCAAAAATAAGAAAACCCTGAGCAGTCAGGATAAAGCTTTTACACCTAAACCTTTCAGATACCAGCCTCCGGAACCCGGACCAACCTCTCGATTGATCTGGATC
>JBMFPP010000319.1:0-3690 GCA_049969055.1 Armatimonadota bacterium
CTCTCTGAATCTCCTTGCTTGTTTTGGTTTATGCTGAGAGGATCTCTAGAAATGGAGCAGACCGATATCTATAAGGCCCCGATTCTATCAACCTAGTGTTAGCTTCACTTCGGAGATTCAACAAGCACAATTTTGACACCCCGTCACCCCTTACTATTGAGGGGCCTGGCATCCTATTGGGATGTGCAGGCGGCTCCAACAATTAAGCTGTTCCTTAGGATTGCTCTTGGCGCAACACCGCTCCCCAGAAACCGCTAGGACTTCGAAATGTTCACACGCACCGTTCATTTCTCTCATTATCCAAGATATTCCTGCAGATTAAGCTTGACAACGCAGTAAGCAATTATGGGAAGCTTGTGTTTTCGGGCCTCGTCCACCGCCTCGCGGAGAGGATCGCGCTCTCCAAGCCCGGGCGCCTTAGGCAGGAATTTCGAATTATAGTAGGCATAGTTGCCGCCTCGCACCCCAAAAACCAGATATTCGCTGTGTGCGATCAGTGTGCGGCGGGCGATTTCTCGCCCGTCAAACCGCGAGCAGTAGCGCGTATCGCTTACATGCTGTGCCCGAACTGTGCGCCTGTGGGACCAACTTCCATGCCCACAATGCATTTTTCAAACCAAGGCCTATCGGAGGTGCTGGTCGGCGATGCGGCACTGGAGGGTGCGGTTAGGCTACACACCCCGAGGTTTACACAGAGCGGCAGTAGCCAGGAAAAGCTCGGTGCTAAAGAGAACATCTGAATCTTCTGCGGCAAAGGTGGGTTATTCGAAAGACCAATAATGGACCTCGTAGGGTTCGAACCGAATGCTCAGCTTCTGATCCCCTTCCTGCAGAGCAGTTGGAGGCTCCGGACGCAGACGCATGTTCTCCTCGTCGCTGGGAGTTTCAGCATCGAGGGTGATGCGGCGCACCTGAAGCCTTTTGGGGAGGCCCAGCAGAGAAAGCTCGACAGAAACAGCCGAGTTTGAGAAGTTCCACAGTAGCAGATTGTACATGTTCAGCTTTTCGTCGAAGGCGGCGAAGCCGTGAATGGAGGAGCGGCTGGACACTAAGCTGAGGCGGGTGCCGCTCAGACGCGACAGCAGTTTGAAAGCAAAGTACGCTGGGCGAATCCGGTTCTGATAGTCGAAAAGCCCAAGAAACTGCGGCCTTCGGTTCCAAAACCGGGCCATAAATGCAGTGCCCTGCGGCGACATAAACCGAGAGAATTTGTCTGGGTCTATGTGCCAATCGCGGATCTGGTAGTAACAGGAGAAGTCAAGTCCTGCATCCAGCATCTGCCAGATAACCTCAGCGATGTAACACGGCTGAAACCTTGGGTCGAGCGGCGGGTTCATCAGGTCCATATTCCATTCGTTAAGAAAGGTTTCTGGCTTGAGCGAAGGATATTTTGCCAGAAGGTTCTTTGCGTATTCGATGGTGCCTCGCACAGCACTTGGGTCGTTGGTGTATATATGCCAAGAGATGAAATGGAGAGGCGCGCCGTTGCCTGCGGCGGCATCCAGCAACGCCGGAAGGATCGGTGATCTCACGGAAGCCAGAGCCGGTCCTCCAACATATGCATTTGGGTCGGCGCGAAGAATTGCCGCGGCGGTGTGCTGGTAGTAGCGCACATAGGCTTCCGGTTTGAACCGGTATGGGCACCCTCCGTCCTCACCGATGTCCGGTTCGTTGGCGATTTCCCAGTACCGAATGCCGGAGCCGCGCTCCTGATAGTGCTTCACAAGGTTAAAGATAAGCCGCTCCCACTCGCCGTAGTCGTTCGGCTCCACAACGTCCTGGTTGATCTCTGGAAACAACGCCCGCGGTTTGAAACAGAGGCACATGAACGGCTTTGCACCTGCGGCGAGTATGGTATCCACGCTTCGGTCCAGCAGGTCAAAGTGGTATCGGCCGCGCCCAGGCAGTAAGTCAAAATATTCCTGAACAAAAAGGCGTATGAGGCGGGGTTTGAGCGCGCGGATCTCCGGAATGCGGTCGGCCCACATCGGTTCCTCGGATAAACCGCCTTGGCCCAGGCACATTTTATCCATTTCGAGCGTGCCGATGGGCTTGCTGAAATCCACGGTTACCTGGGCCGGTTCATCCCCTGCGCCTGCTGATGGTGCAGATGTTATTAGTATTCCACCGAGGATGAAAGGCAAATTTCGCAAATTCATCATTTCCCCCAATTTTTCATTCTTCAGCCGGGGTGAGAAACTGTTCGCCCGGCGGTTCGGCGGCATCCGCTTCGCTTGGTCAATCTGAGGGGCGTTCTTCTGGTTAAGGTGCTGTGCAGACTCAAATGCGCCTTATCGATACTTGTTTCGTTTAGAGCGATGCCAATCCTTTACTGCGAAGCTTAGCGGGACCTTACCCAGCTCTGTCTGCACACAGCGCTGAACAGAGCTGAACCCGGTTTTGAAGGATTGGCTGGATAGACGAGGAAGTTATTTCTGCATTCAGCAAGCCAGCGTTCAGGGGGTTGTATTAAGCTGAACTCCGCGTTTGACCGCGGACTTATAATCGGTTTTCTCGGGCTGGAGGCGATGAGCACACCGTGGTTAGGAAGTTGTCTGAAGCCGGGTATAGGATTGCTGCGTACGATCCAAACCCAGAGCGGCTTCCCGCTTGCGGATTGGGCGCCGCCGCATATCTGAGTGCGTCGGAAAGCGGGGTTGAACTGCCGCTTACGCAGGCGCTGTACTCCTCTGTAATGCTGGAGAGCGTGCCGTTGCCAAAGACAACCGGCCGGCCCCATCTTTTTGGCGCGAGTTAACCCAGCCCAGAGTTCCAAAAGGCGAATGAGTTGGAATTTACTCAACAGGATCGAGGAGGTGTTTGGCTTTCTGAATGAATGCGTTTTCCGTTTTAGTTATTTTGGGGTTTCTTTCTCCATCCGCCGTCGGTGTGTCCAAACTGTCTGCCCCCAATCTTCGGCAAGCAGTTAACAAGCGCTGGAATAGCCCTGTTTACAGGGTGCCTGTTGCGCAAAAGGCAGTGGCACTCACCTTTGATGACGGCCCATCGCCGCAGTTCACCCCCCAGATACTGCAAATTCTGAATGCTTACGGCGTGAAGGCCACTTTTTTCGTGGTGGGCAGTCAGGCAAGGCTTTATCCCAGCTTGGTCAGGGAAATTGCAGGGCGCGGCCATGTAATAGGCAACCACACCTTTACGCATCCAAGTGATATCCGAGAGCTAAGCGAAGCACAGCTTCTCGCCGAGCTTTTTCTTACGTCCCGTGCGGTGGAACAGGCCGCCGGGATTCGACCGAGACTGTTTCGTCCCCCGAAGGGCAAGATCAGTTCCAGAGAGCTGTGGCTCGTTGAAAGCCACGGATATCAAGTGGTGCTTTGGTCTGTCTCAGCTGACCACCGTGAGGCAAAGACTCCCCAGCAGATGGCGGCGCGGGTGATCCGGCTGGTGCGCCCAGGCGCGATAATACTAATGCATGACGGCCCCCTGCCGATTCGCTGGAGGGATGCGGCCGCTTTGCCGCTGATTATCGAAGAGCTTCGGAGTCTCGGATACTGCTTTGTTACCGTGCCAGAGCTCCTCCAAGAGAAACCGCTCGAGTTCAGAAGCGGCCAAACCGCGAACAGCACGGACAGATCACAGGAAGAAACCGGAAAAAACGTTGAGGACGACCGCACAGCGGTCAGCAGGTCGGGCCTTCTCAAGGCGGCGCGCAGGGGTTCCGAAATCCGC
>JBMFPP010000320.1:0-3689 GCA_049969055.1 Armatimonadota bacterium
CGGGGTATCCACCTGCTGGATCATGCCTTCGTTCATCACCGCGATGCGCTCGCCCATAGTCATGGCTTCTACTTGGTCGTGCGTGACATACACCGTGGTGATACCGAGGCGCCGGTGGAGTTTGATAAGCTCGGCCCGCGTCTGCACACGGAGTTTTGCATCCAAGTTGGAAAGCGGTTCGTCCATGAGAAACACTTTGGGTTCGCGGACTATGGCGCGGCCCAAAGCCACCCTTTGGCGCTGTCCGCCGGACAACTCTTTCGGCTTTCGGTTTAGAAGCCCCTCAAGCCCCAGCATTTTGCTGGCTTCCAAAACTCTGCGCCGAATCTCTTCTTTGGGGATGAAGTCGTAGAACAGCCACGGAACCAACCATCCGATTAACGCCGCCGCGGTTTGACTGCGACCGGGTTTGAGCGTTCGCCTCAGCTTCAGGCCGAAAGCCATGTTCTCGTATACCGTCATGTGGGGATACAGCGCGTAGTTTTGGAAAACCATTGCGACGTCGCGGTCCTTGGGGGAAACATCGTTAACCAGTCTATCTCCGATGTATATCTCCCCCTCGGTGACCTCTTCGAGGCCGGCGATCATGCGAAGGGCGGTTGTTTTCCCACAGCCGGAGGGGCCGACAAGGACCAAGAACTCCTTGTCTTTGATTTCCAAATTAACGTTTTTGACAGCGACGACGTCTTTGAAAGCTTTGGTGAGGTTTCTGAGAATAACTTCCGCCATGCCTTTTAAGCGGCCTCCTGAGGATCGGCAGAGTGCATCTCAATTATAAGGAGGGGATGATAACCTGTCAAATACAGGTTGAATATGCGCCGAGAAAGCAAAGGCGGCCGAGCAGGGTGGTACAAGAGTGACGCTTGTTCTACAAAATGCTCAGCCGCCAACATGGTAGCCCTAACGGGAATCGAACCCGTGCTTCTACCTTGAGAGGGTAGCGTCCTGACCGCTAGACTATAGGGCCGCTTCGCAGTTTTATCTTACCAGAGGTTTTTTATTGTGTCAAGGCCTGCGGGGTATTGATAAGTATATAAGCATATACTTATAATATCTTGGGAGTGCAGATATGGAGTTGGCGTTGCTGGCAAACTGTTTTAAGGCCCTTGCGGATAAAACGCGCCTGCGGATTTTGGCTCTGCTGAAAGCGGATGAGCTGTGCGTCTGCGAACTTGTGGAGCTCCTGGGGATGACACAGCCGGCCGTGTCCCAACACATACGATGGCTGAAGCAGGCGCGGTTGGTTAAGGAGCGCCGCCGAGGCCAATGGGTTTTCTATTCACTGGACGGTTCGCTCTATCCGTTTTTCGGTTCCATCCTGCAGGCGCTTCCGGACTTGCAGGAAGAGCTGAAGAAGCTGGAACTGCGTGGAAAGAAGGTTTCGTGCAGGTAGCTTTCGGTTTTGCTTATTTCTGGCAAAGGAGGTTGACCAAATGAACGGGCAAATGGGGGAAGTTACAAAAAAGCTGGGTTTTTTTGATCGCTATTTAACGCTTTGGATCTTTCTGGCGATGGTTGTTGGTGTGGTCTCGGGGTATCTCTTCCCGGGGATGGTGAGGCTTCTTACGAAGTTCCAGGTGGGAACCACTTCAATTCCCATAGCTGTGGGGCTTATCTTGATGATGTACCCACCTTTGGCGAAAGTGCGCTACGAAGAAATGAACAGGGTGCTCCGATATCCAAAGCTCTTGGCTCTCGCCCTAATTCAAAACTGGATTGTCGGGCCGATAGTGATGTTTCTGCTAGCAGTTGCGGTGCTTCACAACCACCCAGAGTACATGATCGGAGTGGTTTTGGTGGGTTTAGCCCGGTGCATTGCTATGGTCATAGTTTGGAACGAGCTGGCCGGTGGAGATCGAGAATTGGCTGTAGGTCTTGTGGCTTTGAACGCCGTGTTTCAGGTTCTTTTTTATGCGGTTTATATATGGGTGTTCATCACGTTCCTGCTCTCGCGTTTGGGGCTTGTGCAGGGTGTGAATGTGGATATATCGATAGCAGAGTCGGCCAAGACCGTGTTCATCTATCTGGGCATTCCGTTCCTGGGAGGAGTTATTACCCGACTTTCGCTCCTTGGGTGGAAAGGCAGGCAGTGGTTTGAGGGCGTGTTCGCTCCGCGCATAAGCCCAATAACACCGGTGGCCTTGCTGTTCACCATAATAGTGATGTTCTCTCTGAAGGGTGAGTACATTCTGCGCTTGCCGCTTGACGTTGTGCTTGTTGCCGTTCCGCTTGCACTTTACTTTGCAATTATGTGGTTTGCCACGTTTTTCATTGCCAAGGCGCTGGGCGCACCCTATCCGGAGACCACAGCGGTTTCGTTTACGGCCGCCAGCAACGATTTTGAGCTGGCCATAGCGGTTGCCATTGGTGTTTTCGGCATCAACTCAGGTGCCGCATTTGCTACAGTGATCGGGCCGCTTATCGAGGTGCCGGTCCTTATCAACTTGGTCAATGTAGCCCTGCGGTTCAAGCGGAAATATTTTACGGAAGAAGCAGGGGAAGCCGCTAGCTAGACAAAGCCAGTAGGGCTTCATTTACGCGGCGGTGTGCAAGCGTCCAGTCCAATTCCACGGCCGCGGCAAATTCCCGGAGCGCTTCCAACGCTTTGTTCCGCGCCAGCAGTGCCAGCCCGCGGAAATACCTGGTCTCGGCCCAGCGGTTATCGGCTGTTTCCAACAGTCTCAGGCCCTCGTTGATTTGGCCAAGGCCCACCATTGCACAGCCGAGCCACAATGCAACTTCCGGGTCAGCACGGTTGGCGCCATTTAAAGCCTCCGCGGCGGCCTTGTAGCGCCGGGCCAGCACGGAAAAGGCCGCATAATACATGCGCTCCTCCGACGAACTTGGGCGCGAAAGCAGAATTTCCCAGACTGCATCTGCGGCTTCGGCAAATTTGAATTCTTCTGCGAGACGAAGCGCTTTCCGCATACTCGGGGCTCGGGGCTCGAGACTGAAGTCTCTCCTACTTTGTTTGGAGGGCTCGAGACTGAAGTCTCTCCTACTTTGTTTGGAGGGTTCGAGACTAAAGTCTCTCCTACTTTGTTTGGAGATTTTCCGCTCCCCCGGTTTTTTCTCCAGTTCTTGCATCCGCCCGGCGCCGTCGAGAGACGGCTTTGCCGGGACCAGCTTTTCGAGCAGAATGAGCAGACGCGCCTGGTATTCGGGGTTTCCGGGTATTCTTGAGGCACGCAGCTCCTCCAGCGCACCCCGCAGTTCGCCCAAAGCCATTCTGCACAGCAGAAGGTACCCGCGTGCCAGGCTGTTGTCCGGCGCCAGCCTGTGCGCCTGCTCGAAAGAGTGCAGGGCGCCCAACAAGTTTTGCCGTTCGACAACTCCTAGTTGGTTTGGCGAAACTTCTTGTCTAAATGCGCTGGAGTCAAACAGTATTCTCCCGTGAAAGAGGTGAAAAACCGCGTTTTGGGGGTGCCTGCGGGTTAGCCGCGCCGTTTCAGCAAGAGCTTCTTTGTATCTGCCGCGCTCTGCCAGGCACAGCGCCAGATGCAGATGTACATGCTGATTCTGCGGCCTCAAAGATGCCGCTGCCTTAAACAGATCCTCGGCTTCGGAGGTGCTTCCGGCTCTGGCTAGCTTCTGGGCGCGTGCGAACAATCGGTCGAACTGCCAAGCAGTAACCAGCGCCGAAGCCAATCCGGTTGGCATAGCTATCCCCTACCGGCCAATCCCAATTC
>JBMFPP010000321.1:0-3687 GCA_049969055.1 Armatimonadota bacterium
GCTGTTTTCCACCCACTCTCTCGTCAAAGGAATGAACCTGGAATACAAATCCATCGGATATCCCAAATCGATATCAGATTGGTACATGTGGTGCGTAAAGGCTATGGTGCCGCCGGGCTTCAGCACCTCACAGCAGGCCCTCAGCAGTTCCAAAAACTCCGCCCGAACTTCGGTTTGCAGTCTGCCGTCTGCCCAATAGGCCGCCGTTAAGCGCACCATCTCGGGCAGTACATCCCCCCAGTTCACGTCCACCGTGTCCAAACCTTCCCTTTTGAAGATGATTGTCTGCACTGCATCATTCACGGCGTGGTGAAAGGCAATCAGCTCTGCGCCCTCGGCGGGCAGGTGCCGCGGGAGATTTACCGCATCATCTTCTACGATGCTCCACTCTATCGGCAGCCTACCCAAAGCCTTTCGCAGGCCGTCTGTGAGGCTTCGGTTAAGGTTAGCCGATATGTACCTGCCTAAAGACCCGTGCAAGAGCGCAACTGCAGTTGGCACGGGATCCGAAGCGCCAGAAGCCACCTCCACAACTAAACCATTGGGAGACAACTTTATCTGTTCCATAACTCTTTTCCAGTCCGCCACGCACCTAAGCCTGAACAGAGGCCAACTTAGGTCTGAAATGAACCTGATAGAAGGCCCCGATACGCCGGCCCAAACCTCCTCAAGTTCGGTTGTGGATGCCGCCTCCATGCGCTTGGCGCTGTCGCTTCCGAAAGCCGCAGGCCAGGTCTCGGGTGGAACAACGTTTAAAGCATCGCTCAAATTCAAGTAAAACCCCCCTTAAACTGAACTAACCAAGTTTCTTAAAACGCTCGCTCCTTTTTAACTTTAGCCGAGCAGAAGCGGTGTTCCTGTAGCCGGCGGTCTCTGCTGCAGGACGCCAAGCAAAGCCGTGGAAGTTTTAGGAAGGAGGTGTAAACAATGAAACGGCCCGTCTTCGTAATGCTAACAGCAGTACTGCTGAGCATAAGCCTCGTTTTCGTACCGAACCACACCCAGGCCGAACCGGCCGCACGCGAAATCGCGGTTTTTAACCCTGCCGATTTGGACCTGGCCCCTGGAGAAACCTACCTATTCGGCGTGCATGTGCGCAACCCCCTCGGCAAACGCGTCAAGGCTGTGATCACCCTGGTGCCGAGCAGCGGCCTCTCTCTCACCATAGAGCGGTGGGAGGGCATTCTCCCGCCGTGGGGTGTAAAGCTTTTCCCAAGAATCAAAGCGGCAACCACTCGCTCTGCAGACGGCACCGTAACCGTTGAACTGCAGGCAGAAGGCAAAAAGATCGGAAGCTCGGTATTCCACGTGAGGCACGCGCTTCCGCAGGCAGATTTAACAGCGGATTGGCCCTCAAAGTGCGTGGTTTTCAAAATCACCAATACCTTCCGCAGCCGCAGGCTGAAAGGAGGCGTTCGCCTGAGCAATCCGGATAGGTTTCTGCAGGACATAACCACCGGCCTCTTCGATGTTGAGCCAGGGAAAACCGCTGAGATCCGCATACCGGTGCCGGGCGCCAGCCCCGCGGAAGGCGAAGCATACAGGTTTACAGCCGAGTTCCGAACCTGGGAGGGCTACAGAGGGCGCATCATCCGAGATTTGGTGTTTATTGAATAGGAGTCTCAAGTTGAGAAAGTTCGCCTGCACAGCAGCAGTTCTCGGATGCTTTTTGTCCGCACCGGCGCTTACTGCAAGGGTTGATGTGCAGCCTGCTCCCAAGCCGTCTCCAAACCTTGTTCCAAACTACAGCTTCGAAAGCGTTACGTCGGAAGGAGTGCCCCACGGATGGCGGTGGGACCCGCGCAACACGAACGCTTGGATGGTTGTGGATACTGCAAACCCTCACTCCGGCAAACGGTGCGTGAAAATCACCAACGGCACATCCTCCGGGGCGCATATTTACGGCTCGCTGTGGCTGGAACAACCAATACCCCTTCAGCCTGGCAAAACGTACACATTAAGCTTCTATCTGCGCAGTGAGGATCCCGGGGCCTTGTGGATCGGTGGAGGGCACAACTGGCGCATCCGCCTGTACGCACAGCCCACTGGGGGCAAGTGGCAAAGGTTCGCAGCGAGCTTCGCGGCGCTTCCGGAAGAACAGCAGTTTCACCTCCGCATCAACACCGACAGCCCAACTCCTGAAGTCTGGATAGACGACCTGAAGCTTGAAGAGGGTGGCACTGCCACATACTGCGAGCCCCCAGAGCCCGATCCAAATCTGTGGGTGCTGTTCGAAACACCCGCGGAAACGCTTTATGTGGGCGACTCTTGGAGAGTAAAAGCCGCTGTGTACGTTCCTCAGCGTGTTCAAAGCGCGCGCCTGCGCGTCACGGTGAACGGACAACTGGTGCCGGAGGGAAACCGCTCTCTACCGCCCGGTATGTACCAACTGCAAATCTCAGGATACGCAGAAGAAAACCAAAGAAGCTTGAATGTGGAAATCACGGCAGACGGCGGTGAGGGAGCCGCGGCTCAAGCGAGGTATGATGCAGATTTAAGATCATCGGCGCTGGCATGGCGGGAGCTGAAATTCATCCAAAACGAAACCGCACAGCTCCGCGCCAAAATCAACGAGTTTAGAAGCCGAGCCCTTGATACCGCCTATCCCGAGGTCACGCTGACGATCCTGGAAAACTTCACCGGCTACATCGCCGAGGACCTGAGGCGTGGAGAATACAAACGGGCTTGGGACCAGATAGACGACCTAAAATCGCTGGCGGAACGCCTCCGTAAGGAGACAGAACACCCCAAAGAACATTGGTTTCCAGTCCCCAGATGGACGGCAGGACCGCTGAAGATCCGCGGCTCATCTTTCCTGGGCACAGCAAGGAATCCCATCACAGGTTCAATAGAGCGCAGACCCATCATCTTCACCGGATACGGCCATTTTGGCCAAGTCCGCAAGGACCTCGAAAAACTGCCGCGGTACGGCACAAACATCATACAGATCGAAATCGGCCCGTCTTCGGTGTTCCCGGAGGAAGGCAAAACCGACCTATCGGAAGTAGATGGGCTCATCAAAGACTACAAGCGCGCCTCTGCCGCCGGAGTGGCCATCTGCCAGCTGATAAGCCCGCACTACATGCCGGATTGGGTTCTTAGAAAATACCCGCATCTAAGAATCAAGCGCGAGGGCTTCCTCCAGTACTGCCTGCACGCCCCCGAAGCTCGGGAAATCCTAAGCCGGTTCATCTCCACTCTGGTGCCTTTGCTCAAAAACCAGCCTGCACTGCACAGCATCTGCCTTTCAAACGAGCCGGTCAACGCAGAAGACCCATCGTGCAAATATGCACAGCTGTTTTGGAGGGATTGGCTGAACAAACGCCACGGCACGATCGATAATCTGAATTCTCTTTGGGGCACCAAATACAAAAGCTTCGACGATGTTCCCCTCCCGGAGGCAGCTGTACAGCCAGACCCGCTTCACTACGAATTCGTCCTCTTCAACCAAGAGTTCTTCGCATCTTGGCACAAGTTTCTGGCAGACTGCGTCCACCGCGCGGCGCCGAACGTTCCGGTCCACGCCAAAGCGATGACGTGGAACTTTTTCTCAGATTCCGACCAGCGCTTCGGCGTGGATGCAGAGCTGTTCGGCCAATTCAGCCAGATCAACGGAAACGATGCCGCCAACTTTTACTCTCACGGAACTGGCGAGTGGGCGCAGGGATGGCTGCAGATGGCAATGGG
>JBMFPP010000322.1:0-3677 GCA_049969055.1 Armatimonadota bacterium
CCCGTACAACCGGCTGTGGGGGAATTATCTTAATGCCGGGAGCGCCCCACAGCGGATCGCAGAACAGCAGGAACACAAAGGCGGCTACCGCAATCAAGCAGTTGCGGCTGCGGACAACAAAGCTTTCTGGCATTTCTGCATTCTTATTTGCCTCCTTAATAAGCTACCCGCAGCCAAGCTGAACGTAACAGATTTCAGGCGTTTGTACCAATTTTATTGTCGATTTTTTGGGGGGTTGGGTTCCGTACACCGCCTCCGCCACAGGCGGTCGCCGATCAACGCGGTGACCGCGCCGGCAAAAAAGATCCGTCCAGGCACAAGCCAAAGCCAGGACGCACCCGCGCTTACGAAAAGCAGTGTGTCCTCCACTATTGCGTGGCATACGCCCAAAAAGGTGCCGATGCGAGATATCTCCGCTTTGCTTGCTTTTCCCTCTTCGCCAACCTGCATAAGCGGACCGGCGCCGTACATCAGCCCAAAGATGAAGCCCACTATCAAGGCAAAGCTCCCCTCGGCAGAAAGCTTGAGAGGCTTCAGCGCCGGCCGAAGGGCTTTTTCCATTCTGCTGAAGGCGTTCAGGCGCTTTAACCACTCCTGAACCACCATAATGGGAGTGACAATCACCAATATAGTAAGCGCCAGCGATAGACTGCCGCGCAGTGCTTCCCAACCTATTTTTGAAAGCGGCGCGTCGAACACAACCCTCACCTCAAAACTGCACCAGCAACAGCTCCGGCGATTAGGCTTATAATGAACCGAGCGGCTGTTACAGCCGCCGCCGGAGCCCCCATCTTCCGCAAGACAACGTACTCGGAGGGCAGATTGTGGGAAATAACTATCATGAGGCCGGCGATCGTAACCTGCTCTGGCGACATCTGCAGTGCTTTTACAGCGGCCAGCGCCGAATAAAGGCTGACGGCGTTCCCCAAAACCAATGCCGCGGCGGCTTCTCCCGGAAGCCCAAATACCGACATCACAGGCGAAAGGGCCCGACTTGCCGCGGACGTCAGAGCGGTGTGCTTCAGAAAGGCCATAATGACATAAACCGGCAGGATCACCTTGGCAAGCTTGATGGTGATCCTTATCCCGGACACTACGCCGGTTTTCACCGCCGAGCCCATCTCACTTGTTATACGATGAAAGCGGCGCATACCTCGTTTGCCAGCAGTAATCCCCGTGGAGTAAGTTTAAGTCGGGTTCCATCCACCTGAAGCAGGCCCAGCGTTTTCATCCTCTCCACTTCCGAGGCGAAAGCGCTGAGCACATCCACCCCAAAGCGGCGTTTAACATCTGCAGAGTCGATGCCTTCCAACATGCGCAGGCCCAGCATGAGCATCTCGCCAGCGGCTTTCAAAGGCGGCAGTCTCTCCGCTTCCGCAACGGGAAGCCTACCTCGACCAACAACGCGCGCGTACGCCGACGGCTGTTTGATGTTGATGCGTCTTTCGCCGTCCCAGTACGATGCGGCGCCCGCTCCAAACCCCAGGTATGGCCAGTTCCTCCAGTACATCTGGTTGTGCCTACTGCGGTATCCGGGTTTGGCGTAGTTAGATACTTCGTATCTCTCGTACCCGCCGGAGCATAGCATGCCTTCGGCCAGGCGCTCCATTTCGAGCTCTTCATCCTCGTTGGGGAGCTGTAGTTTACCCTTTTCTCTTCTGCGCCAAAACGGGGTTCCCGGTTCTATGGTAAGGGCGTAAGCTGATATGTGCTCGGGATGGAGGTTCAGCGCGCAACCTAAATCGGCGCGCCAATCGTCGATGGATTGGCCCGGAAGTGCATATATTAAATCAATGCTTATGTTGGTAAAACCGGCTCGGCGCGCCCAGACAAAGCTTTCCATGGCCTGCTCGGCTGTATGAATGCGGCCCAAAGCCCTGAGGAAGCGGTTTTCCAGCGACTGCACCCCAAGGCTTAATCTGTTGAAACCGGCACTGCGGAGCTGGGCAAGCGACTCCGGGCTAACCGTTCCCGGGTTTGCCTCAACGGTTATTTCAGCATCCGAGGAGATAGGAAAAAAGCTGCGAATAGAGTCGAGTATGGAAATCAGATTGGACGCAGGCAGTACTGTTGGTGTGCCGCCGCCGAAGTACACGCTTCCGAAAGTTGGGAGGTTGTGCGAAAGCGAGTTTTTGACCAACCGCATTTCCAAGAGAAGCGCCTGCACGTATGCATCGATATCCCGCCCGGCAGCCGTGTAAGAGTTGAAATCGCAGTAAGGGCATTTGCGCATGCAGAATGGAATGTGGATGTATATGCCGGGGGTCACGGCGGACGCGCACGAAAAAGCTGGATGAAAAGCCGGGTTACTCTTCATCGATCTTCAACACGCTGAGGAAGGCCTCCTGGGGGATCTCCACGGTGCCGATCTGCTTCATGCGTTTTTTGCCCTCTTTTTGCCTTTCCAAAAGTTTTCGCTTTCGGGTAACATCGCCGCCGTAGCATTTGGCGGTTACGTTTTTCCGCAGAGGCTTTATAGATTCAGCCGCAATAACTTTGGAGCCGATGGCCGCCTGAATGCGCACCTCGAAGAGCTGGCGGGGAACGATCTTTCGGAGTCTTTCCACAAGCTGGCGGCCGCGCGCGTAGGCCCTGTCGCGGTGAGTGATAAAGGAGAGGGCGTCCACTGGGTCACCGTTGATCAGGATATCCAGCTTGATAAGGTCGGATTCTTCGTAGCCGGCAAGCTCATAGTCGAAGGATGCATACCCCTTAGTGCGCGACTTAAGCTGGTCAAAGAACTCCAGAAGTATTTCGGAAAGCGGGAGGCGGTAATGCAGAAGCACCCTGTTATCGCCGTGGTACTCCATATTCATAAGGGTGCCGCGGCGGTCGTTGCACAGCTCCATAACGGGCCCCACATGCTCTGGGGGAACGAATATGGTGGCAGAGACGAACGGCTCTTCTATCTTAGCGATTTTGTTGGGCGGTGGTAGATGAGCTGGATTATCCACATCGACCACGGTGCCGTCGGTGGTGGTTACGCGGTACACCACGCTTGGAGCGGTAGCCACAAGATTCAGCTGGAACTCGCGCTCGAGGCGCTCCTGCACGATCTCCATGTGCAAAAGCCCCAAAAAGCCGCATCTAAACCCGAAGCCCAGCGCGGCAGATGTTTCCGGCTCGTAAACCAGCGCGGCATCGTTGAGCTGGAGTTTGGCGAGGGCATCGCGCAGGTCTTCGTACTGGGCGCTTTCCACAGGGTAGAGGCCGCAAAAGACCATGGGCTTAACGCGTCTGTATCCCGGAAGCGGCACGGGTGCAGGGTTTTCCGCAGAGGTGATAGTATCTCCAACGCGCGCATCGCCCACCTCTTTAAAGCCGGCGGTAATGTAGCCCACCTCGCCGGCTTTTAATTCATCTGTAGGGCACATATCCGGGCGGAATATGCCCACACTGGTAACCTCGTAGTCCTTTCCGGTGGACATCATCCGCACCTTCATACCGCGGCGAACGCGGCCGTCCACTATGCGTATGTACGCAACTGTGCCGAGGAAAGTATCGAAGTGAGCATCGAAGATAAGGGCGCGCAGGGGCGCATCGGGATCCCCGGAGGGAGGCGGTATGCGCTTAACCACGGCCTCCAGCACTTCCTCTGTGCCGATGCCCTCCTTTGCGCTGGCGAGGATGGCATCGGAGGCGTCTATGGCCAAAACGTCCTCGTTTTCGCGGCGCAC
>JBMFPP010000323.1:0-3663 GCA_049969055.1 Armatimonadota bacterium
GCGCCCTCCCAAGCACCCAGCAGGTTGGCGTCACCCTGCTCAACGATTCCAAATACGGCCACAGCATGCTGAACAACGTAATCCGACTCACGCTCCTGCGAAGCAGTTACGATCCAGATCCACTGCCCGAGCTCGGCTCTCACACCATACGATATGCCGTTGTGCCGCACATAGGTCCTTGGAACCCAGCGGATGCATCCCGCGCCGCGCACGAGTTCAGCCACCCGTTCACCGCAGTTGGTACCGATGAACACGCTGGTCCCCTCCCGCTCACCTACGAAGGCGTCGCCGTTGAAACCCCAAGCGTGATGATCTCCGGGCTAAAGCGCGCGGAGGATTCCAAAGCCATTGTGCTCCGCCTCTACGAGATGAACGGTCAGCCGGTGGAAGCAAGAGTTAGGCTGGACCGCTCTCTTGTTGAGCCCAACTCACCTGCCGTGGAGACGGACCTTCTGGAACAGCCCAAATCCAAAAACACCGCCAGAATGGACGGCAACACATTAGTGGTTTCACTCCCGGCATACGGAATAGTAACCGTTAAAATAGGCTGAGAATCCTCAGCCCTCCTCAAACGCATCGGGATACACTGCAAAAACCGTGCTCCCGATGCGTTTTCTATTCTTTTAGCTCACCGAAGCCCACATATCGAACGCCGCCCCCAGGTAGGAGACACACCTCCATGCGTGGAATTTTTTATAGACCATCCAGAACGCAGTTTGAGGAAAGCAAATGCCTTCTTCTTGCAGTGTGCAGAGCTTTAAGCTTCCCCTCATCCCCAGCCTTGTCTCACGCGTCTTTACTCGGGCAAGGCGGAACCAGAACCCCTTCTCCACGCAGTGGAAGAAGGACTCGGGATGAGGGACGGCGTCAGAGAAAGGTTTGGGGATGAAGGCACTTCCCGGAAAGAAAAGCAAGGGGGATTCCTGAAAATGGAGATAGGCTTCTACGGCTTGGGGCGCATGGGTATGAACATGGTTCTGCGCCTGCTTCAGCATGGACACCGCGTTGTTGCCTACAACCGAACGCCTGAAAAGGTTCAACAGGTTGCCAAACACGGGGCTGTAGCCGCTTCCTCTGTGGAGGATATGGTGCAGAAGCTCACACCGCCGCGCGCCGTGTGGCTTATGCTTCCGGCAGGACAGGTGGTGGAATATGCCATCTCCGAAGTGGCCGAATGCCTCCAGAAAAACGACACAATTATAGACGGCGGCAACTCAAACTACAGAGATTCTATGCGCCGGGCCGCCGAGCTGAAATCGCGGGGACTGCACTTCGTGGATGTAGGCACAAGCGGAGGCATTTGGGGCCTTCAAATGGGTTACTGCCTGATGATAGGCGGCGAGGAGGAACCCGTGAAGCGCCTTGAGCCAATTTTCCGATCGCTGGCTCCGGAGGACGGATATCTTCACTGCGGGCCAAGCGGCTCCGGACACTTCGTTAAAATGGTGCACAATGGTGTAGAGTACGGCCTCCTCCAGGCCTACGGTGAGGGCTTCGAAATACTGAGAGCATCTGATTTCGACCTCGACCTGAGAGCCATTGCGCACCTCTGGAACCAGGGCAGCGTAGTCCGCTCCTGGCTCCTAGAGCTGGCAGAGCACGCTTTCGAAGCGGACCCGGACCTGGAGGACGTTACTGGATATGTCGAAGACTCAGGCGAGGGAAGGTGGACCGTCATCGAAGCCATAGACAAGGATGTTCCAGCGCCGGTGATAACGCTTTCCTTGTTGGCCAGGTTCCGCTCGCGCCAGGTGGATTCCTTCTCGGCGAAAGTCATCGCCGCTCTGCGCCGTGAATTCGGCGGACATGCTGTGAGAAGACGCGGAGGCGGATAAACCCTTGACAGAACGCACTTCGGTTAATCCCCTGAAATCTGCCGAACAACAGCCAATTGGCGGTGCCAGAGGCCGCACACAGCCGGATCCCTGCGCCGTTGTGGTTTTCGGTGTCACCGGAGATTTGGCCCACCGTAAGATTATTCCCGCTCTCTATTCCCTTGCCGCCGACGGCTTAATTCCAAGCCGCTTTGCGCTCGTCGGCGTAGGGCGCAGGGCGCTTTCGGAAGAAGAAATCAAAAACAGCCTTTACACATCCGTTGGCCGATACGCCCGCCGCTCCATCGATTCCCGAGTCTGGAACAACCTAGCCCCCAAAATCTTTTACCACCACGGCAGCTTTGATGACCCAAACACTTACAATCTGCTCCGCCAGCGCCTGAAGCAAATCGATAACTCCCTGGGTACGGAGGGCAACAGGGTCTTTTATCTAGCAACACCACCAGACCTGTTCCTGCCCATAGTCCGACAGCTCGGCCGCGCCGGCCTGATTTACCGGGGTTTCGAAGCTTCTTGGTCGCGCGTTGTTGTGGAAAAGCCGTTCGGGCACGACCTAAGCTCTGCGCGCCAGCTCAACTCCGGCCTCGCCCAAATACTTCGGGAAGATCAGATATACAGAATAGACCACTACCTGGGCAAAGAAACTGTTCAGAACATCCTTGTGTTCCGCTTTGCCAACAGCATCTTCGAACCGGTCTGGAACCGCACATACATCGACCACGTTCAAATCACGGCCAGCGAAACCCTCGGCATGGAGGGCCGTGGAGCATTTTTTGACCGCGCCGGCACTCTGCGCGACATGGTGCAGAACCATTTACTGCAGATCCTCAGCATCGTTGCAATGGAACCGCCGGCCGCCCTGGATGCTAACGCTGTGCGCGATGAGAAGCTCAAACTGCTTAGGGCGATAAGAAAGTTTTCCACAGCCGAAGCAAGCGTCAATTCTGTGCGGGGGCAGTACGGTCCCGGTTGGGTGGAAGGCGAAAAAGTGCCCGGCTATCGAGAAGAAGAAGGGGTATCCCCAAATTCAAACACCGAAACCTACGCGGCGCTGAAATTGTATGTGGACAATTGGCGCTGGTCGGGTGTGCCCTTCTACCTGCGCGCAGGGAAAAGACTGCCAAAACGCGTAACCGAGGTAGCCATCCAATTCCGCGAGGTGCCGCACCTTCTATTCCCAAAAACTATGCCGTACGTTGGCTCCAACGTTCTGGTGCTCCGCATACAGCCGGATGAAGGCATCTCGCTCAGAATCACCTCTAAAATCCCCGGGAGCAACGACCGCCTCCAACCGGTCCGCATGGAGTTCCGCTACGGAACCGTCTTCGGCGTAGATCCCCCCGACGCCTACGAAAGACTCCTGCTGGACGTTATGCTCGGCGACAGCACCCTGTTCAACCGCGCCGACGAGGTTGAAGCGGCTTGGGAGGTTGTTATGCCCTTCCTGGAGGCTTGGAGCGAACAAAAGGAGGAGTTCCCCAACTACGAAGCCGGCACCTGGGGCCCCGTACACGCAAACGACCTCCTGCGTGCCGACGGCCGTTCCTGGCGGCGGCCGTAACCCACACTGCTCACCGCTATCACAGCGGCGCACCCCGAGTCCCAAGAATTTATCAAAACCAGACTCACAGCGCGGCTTTCGCGGCTGGATCCCTGATGTTGCTTGGATCGGCCGCCCACATATCTTGGGTTGTCTTCTTAAGCCACTTCGTGTGCGAATCCACAAACAGCACGTTGAACCCCTTGTTGTGCCTGAAGTGAACCGACCCTGATACCGGCCCGCTGTCGAAAGGCGTCAACCTGTTGCCCTTAGCGTAGTCGTGCTGGC
>JBMFPP010000324.1:0-3656 GCA_049969055.1 Armatimonadota bacterium
GATTTGCAAACACAAATCAAGAAGTTTTGACGTTCAATTAGTTCTTGTTTGTTTGTCAAAACTTCTTGCAAGAAGTTTTGACGTTCAATTAGTTCTTGTTTGTTTGTCAAAACTTCTTGCACGGCAGTATCGAAATTTCTGACGTCAAAGAGGGGCGGCGGCACCCAGCAGGGCGGGGTCGGCAATCCAACCTTCCACGGGGTCGCACCACGGAGGTATGCCCCACCCGAATTCCCTCTTCGAGTAAGCCCAAGCCGCCTGTACTGCGCACAGCACCGCGTCGAGCGTATCGCCGGCTTCATCAGCTAGGCACTGATCAGTCAGCTTTTCTTCCATTTCGACGCGCAAGCCGTAGGTGCGCTCCACCAACCCGCCCAACAGCGCTTCGGCAATACGCCGCCTCACCCCAGCCCTGTCTGACGGATTGCTTTTTGCTCGGCCGCATTTGTAAGGCGCTCTCCCCACCAATCTCCGAGCCGCAAGCCCGGGATATGCCTCCACCGCTGTTCGGCTGTCTCTCGTGGGACAGCACGGCAGTACATTCACACCTGAGCGGAGCAGTCTCGGCGCCCCCCGAATGAACATCCTCCCAACCGGAGTGCCGTACAACGTCATCGGGCTGACAGCCCCAGCCATCCTGTCTGTTTCGCGGAACAGGTGCTTCTGCCCCAGGGGCTTCCCCCGCTTGTAGCTGGCAACAAGAGCCTCAAACCTGCGCACATCCTCATTGGTACCGCGGAATGCGCCCACATACTCCGACCACGAACTGGGCCAACCGAGAGCTTCAACAAACCTCCTCGGCAGGCCAAAGGGAAAATCCAAACCCGCCACCCACGGTCCAGGCCTCTCAAGAAATGCCTCGAAGGCACCGAAGTCCGCAATGCCCGCGTTGATCCCATCCACCCGCAGTTTGCCTTCTTCAAACCAGCACTCGGCACACACGATCGGTTTGGCCAAACTCGGAGCACTGGTAAAGTCCACTCCATAAATACGCACGGCACATCGCCTCCGCCCACAAGACCCTGCGCACACCATCCTTGACCGCAAGGCAAGCCACCGACTATAATCGCACTGACAGGAGGTCCTGGCAATGAAAACTCACATCGCCGCAAGGGGGATCAAGCTCAGGTTGCTGTTTTTCACCAGCCTCCTGCTTTTCTCCTCCTATCTGCTGGCCGGCTCTGTGGTCAAGCCGCGCATAGCGGTCCGCCTTTATATCAAAGGTATAATCGATCCTCCGATGTCATCCTACGTAGCCCGCGGTCTCAGAGAAGCCGAAAGCCGCAACGCTGAGCTCGTGATTTTGATGATGGACACGCCCGGCGGCCTTGTGGATTCCATGAGAGAAATCGTGCAGGCGATTCTCGCATCCAACATCCCCGTTGTCACCTATGTAGCCCCTGAAGGAGCCCGAGCGGCCTCGGCAGGCGCGCTGATCGGCATCGCCAGCGACTTCTTGGTTATGACGCCAACCAGCAACATAGGCGCCGCCCACCCCGTTGACGAGAGGGGTCAAGCCGTATCGGACAAAATTACCAACGACATGGCCGCCCAGGCACGCGCCCTCGCCAAAAAGCGCGGGCGAAATGTGGATTGGGCCGAAAAGGCTGTTCGCCGCAGCATTTCCGCCACCGCCGATGAAGCCGTAAAAGCTGGTGTTGCAGACTTCATTGCGGCCAACACAAACGAACTCTTGGCTAAGCTCCATGGGCGCACATCCCATGGGCGCACGCTGAACACCAAGGGCATATCCATAGTCAACATCCCCATGAACCCCAAGGAGCGCTTCCTGCACGTGTTCTCCAATCCCAACATCGCTCTCCTCCTGATGATGCTGGCCCTCTACGGCCTCATCGGCGAACTCAGCCACCCCGGAGCCGTGTTCCCGGGCGTAGTTGGTGCTATAAGCGCAATTTTGGCCTTCTATTCATTCTCTATACTCTCGCTTAACATCGCCGGTTTACTGCTTATCCTCCTCGCTATTGGGCTTTTGATTGCCGACCTCTTCCTCCCCAGCCACGGAGTTTTAACCCTCGGCGGAGTGGTGTGCCTTGCGCTAGGCGGTTTTATGCTGTTCGAGGACTCACCAACCTTCCTTCGCGCGTCTGCATTCTTAATAATAGCCATGGCAGTTTCAACCGGTGCCTTCTTCGCCCTGGCGCTCGGCGCCGGAATACGCGCCCAAAGGCGCCGTGTAGTTACAGGGCGAGAAGGATTGATCGGCGCCACGGCGATCGCCAAATCGCCGCTGAAGCCAGACGGAATGGTCCAGGTGATGGGCGAACTGTGGCGCGCCTCCAGTGAGGAACCGGTAGAGCCGGGAGAAAGGGTGGTCGTCACCGGAGTGGACGGCCTCACCCTCAGAGTGCGAAAGGAGATGTGATTACATCGTGAGTGCAATCCAATTTGCCCCATTTGCCCAAGGCGAGCCAGGAGGCGGCTTCGGCATCATCCTCGGCATCGCTATAGTGGTGATTATGATCCTCTCTTCGATGATCAAAATCGTTAGAGAGTACGAGCGCGGCGTCGTGTTCCGCCTTGGGAGGCTTATGCCTGCCCGCGGACCCGGCATCATCCTGCTGATCCCTTACATCGAGAAGATGATCAAGGTGGACCTGCGGATCGTTACCATGGATGTTCCGCGGCAGGAGGTCATGACGCGTGACAACGTCCCTGTCAGCGTTGACGCTGTGGTTTATTTCCGAGTGGTCAATCCGGAAGATGCCGTTGTTAAAGTTGAAAACTACGTTCGCGCCACCGCATTGATCGCCCAGACCACTCTGCGGAGCATAATCGGCCAGTCGGAGCTGGACGAACTGCTGGCCCACCGAGACAAGATCAACAGAGAACTGCAAATGGTAATAGATCAGCACTCCGACCCTTGGGGAGTGAAAGTCGTTACCGTTGAAGTGCGGGATGTTGTTCTCCCCGAGGGAATGCGCCGCAGTATGGCACGCCAAGCCGAGGTTGAACGTGAAAGACGGGCCAAGATCATCAACGCAGAGGGTGAACTCCAAGCCGCAGAGAAACTGCGCCAAGCCGCCCTGATAATGAGCTCTCAACCGGCGGCCCTCCAGCTGAGGTACCTCCAAACACTGTCGGAAGTTGCAACCGAAAACAATTCCACAATTGTCTTCCCGCTTCCTATTGACCTGGTACAGCCTTTCCTGCGCAGCGCCGCAGCCGCCGCGCCGGAACCGCCGGCGCCAACACCCGCGCCAACCGCTGAAGTTGCTCAACCAGCGGCCGAGGCCGACAAACCGCGGGAAGCAGAGTCTGCTGGCACACCTGAGGAACAGCACTTTAGCAGTGAGAAAGACCAATCCGCGTAAGCTCGGCCCCGGTTTGGAACCGAAAGATTAGGCGTAGATCACTCGTCCGCCAAGTTGTCCAAACAAAATCCCCGCCGCGGGGGCAGGTGGTTAGCCTGCCCCCAAAACTTTCCAACCACCGTGCTTAAAGTATCCTTCTAACAATTCCAAGAGGAACCTTCCGTTGAGACGCAAAACCGTATTGTCGGAAAACATCACCAAGGCAAAGGAGAATCCAAAATGAACAATCCCGACAAGATCAGCAGAAGGGAGTTTCTCGGTAAAGCCGCCGCTGGCACCGCCGCGCTAAGCCTCGGTCTGCTTCAATCTGCCCCGGCTTCCGGG
>JBMFPP010000325.1:0-276 GCA_049969055.1 Armatimonadota bacterium
TTCGCGGTCCACCTTTTGCCCCACGGCAAGGCCGAGAGCGACCAAAACGTCAGAATCGACCCCGAGGAAGAACTCGTTATCGACGTACACCGAGCAGCGCCCAGAACGGCGCTTCTGCGGCTCTATGCTTGTTATTGTGGATGGTTCGCGCTTTCCTTTTTCTTCGGACTGCGCGGAAGGGACGAAGAGCTCTTCGCCCTTACTATCCTGCTGCATGGTTACTCTTCAACAATCACGTCGTCTGCGGCCGCCACCGGCGACGCCGCAACTTTGCCT
>JBMFPP010000325.1:286-3653 GCA_049969055.1 Armatimonadota bacterium
GACCTTATCTGCCTCTCTATCTCATCTGCTATTTCCGGATGCTCATCCAAGAAAGCTTTTGCGTTTTCTCTGCCTTGCCCCAGACGAATATCTCCGTATGAGAAGAAAGCTCCGGACTTCGTTATAATTCCGTGCTCTACTCCCACATCCAGTATACCGCCTGAGCGGCTTATACCGCCGCGGAACATCAAATCGAACTCCGCCTGCCTGAAGGGCGGAGCCACTTTATTTTTAACAACTTTGACCTTCGTGCGTACGCCCACCACTTCTGTTCCAACCTTTATGGCTTCTCCGCGGCGGATGTCTATGCGAACTGACGCCCAGAACTTAAGCGCCCTGCCGCCCGGTGTTGTTTCCGGGTTGCCGAACATAACGCCTATCTTCTCCCGCAGTTGGTTTATAAAGATGGCGGCGGTGTTGGTTTTGGCCAAAGAGCCGCCAAGCTTTCGAAGGGCCTGCGACATCAGGCGGGCTTGACTGCCCATGTGTGAGTCGCCCATATCGCCCTCCATCTCGGCTTTGGGGACCAACGCCGCCACGGAGTCCACCACTATCACGTCAACTGCCCCACTGCGGGCCAATGTGTCCATTATGTCCAGAGCTTCCTCGCCGGTTCCGGGCTGGGATATCAGGAGGTTGTCCACATCAACGCCGATGCTCTTGGCATAGGTTGGATCTACGGCATGCTCGGCATCTATGTAGGCCGCTATACCGCCGGCTTTCTGCGCCTCCGCCACAATGTGATATGCAAGCGTGGTTTTGCCCGAAGATTCCGGGCCGAATATCTCTGTGATGCGTCCGCGCGGTATTCCGCCGACGCCAAGAGCAATATCCAGGGCCAGGGAACCAGTGGGGATTACGTCCACCTGAAGTTTGGCCGCATCCCCCAACCGCATCAGGGTACCCTTGCCGTGAGTGCGTTCTATTTGGCTTATCGCCAGTTCCAAAGCTTTAGTTCTATCCATTGGTTCCCTCAGCATAAGCGCCCTCACATTCTAAATCGTTTTTCTAGAAGCTTTGACAAACCAACAATGATCGATTGAATGTCAAAGCTTCTTGTCGGCCAGCTTACCAAACCCCAGTCTGGTGTAAATTGGGCCTTTTGGGGTTAAAACGCTTTTCATCACAACCACTTCCGCAACATCCATCCGGCCGACCTGGATGTTGCGCGCCTCCGCGAGGCGCAGGCACAGCGGCCCTGCACCCTTAAGAGAGCGCATTCGCCCTATCGTTAAGTGCGCTCGAAACGGCCGCTGTTCCGGCTGGAAGCCCAGCCGCACCAAACCGCGGTCCACAGCGGCCGCCAGCTCTGCAAGGCGATCGGCCCCTTCGGTAACCCCCACCCATATAACGTTCGGTTTGCGCAAGTTTGGAAACGCCCCGGCCCCTCTAAGTGTCATTTGGAAAGCCGGTATTCCGCTCACCACATCTTGCACTGTTTGCACCACGTCTGGTACTTGTTGTGCAGGCGTGTTCCCCAAAAACTTTAAAGTTATATGGTACTGGTGCGGCTCTACCCATTTCACATCAGCGCCGCATTCTTCAAGCTCGGCTCTAAAAGAATTCAATGCGAGGCACAGCTCCGATGCCGCCTCTACCGCCACAAATGTGCGAACTAGCTCCTCGCCGCTCATGCTCGATTCTAACGCCGCCTCATTCCATCAGCTTTCTTCTGAGCATATCCAAAGCCGTTTGAGCCGCACGCTGTTTGACATCCTCTCTGCTTCCGCCGAATCTGTGTTCGTAACTCTGCGTGCCGTTCTTATCGGATACGGCCATGTAAACCAGGCCGACTGGTTTCTCTGGTGTGCCCCCTTCGGGGCCTGCAATCCCCGTAATTCCTATACCAAAATCCGCGCCGGATATCCTCCGAATTCCCTCGCTCATCTCGCGGGCAACCTGCTCGCTAACGGCACCCCGAGACAGAATGGTTTCACGGCTAACGCCGAGGAGCGAGATTTTGGCTTCATTGGCGTAGGCAGTAACCCCGCACAGAAACACCTTGGAACTGCCCGGTACGTTTGTGATGCGGTGGCCAACCAATCCCCCTGTGCACGACTCCGCCACGCTCACTGTTAAGCCCTTTTCGCTCAGCAAGCGAACAACAACACTTTCCAAAGTTTCGTCATCGAAGCCGTAAACGTAGTTCCCAAGGCGAGCACAGAGTTGTTGCTTCTTCTCCTGAAGCATTCTGTCCACCGCTTCTGGGTCGTCTCCGGAAGCAGTGATGCGAAAATGCACTTCGTATCCGCTGAGCACCGGAGCCACCGTTGGGTTACTGCCGGTGATGAGATCTGCCACTTTCTGCTCCGCCAGAGATTCGCCGATGCCGACCAGACGGAGCACCAAAGACTTCAGGATGCGGCGTTTGGCGCCCAGCTTTTTTTCTAAAAACGGCACCACCTGCGTTTCGACCATGGGAATTAGTTCGCGCGGGGGACCGGGAAGGCAGATTACTATTTTGCCGTCTTTTTCCAAAACCGCGCCGGGAGCAGTTCCATGGCGGTTTTGCAGAGCCATCCCGCCCTCAAAGACCAAAGCCTGCTTAAGGTTGTTGGGAGCAAGTGGAACGTTGCGGTGGGCAAAGAACTCGCGAATGCGCCGTTCAGATTCGAGATCGGGCACCAAAGCCACGCCGAATGCAGCAGCAACGGCCTCCTTGGTGAGGTCATCCATGGTTGGGCCGAGGCCGCCGGATGTGATGATAAGGTCCGACCTGGAAGCGGCCAGGCGGATAACCTCCTTCAGCCGCTCCAAGTTATCGCCAACCGTAGACCTGTGGTAAACGTTAACCCCCAGAGAGGCAAGAACCTGAGAGAGATAAGCCGCGTTGGTGTCTACGATCTGCCCCAAAAGCAGTTCGGTGCCAACGCACACGATTTCGGCAACCAAGTGAGCCTCCTCGCGCGCGGTGTGTTTTATTATACCAAATGCCTATGCAGACAGGCAACACCATGACTTGCGGGAGGGATTGTATCACAGATGGTGGGTTCTAAGATGTAACAGACACACTTTTTCAAACGTTGACATCTCGGGCAGGTCTGCTATAATCACATAGGTTTAAACAGGCTTTTGGTGTGTTCCGAGCGGTTTGTGCGTTTTTAGCTAGCGGAACCGCTCCTTAACATGCCTTCCTGCCCCTGCTGTTTGGGGCCGTTAAAAATGACCGTAGGGAGGTTCACTTGCTGAGAGAGTACGAGATAATCTATATTATCGACCCAGATCTTGAGGAAGAGGCCGTTACTGCTACCATTGACCGCTTCTCCCAGCTGGCCGCAAGCCAAGGTGCTGAGGTTGTTAATATCGATCGGTGGGAGAAGCGCAAGCTCGCTTACGAGATAAAAAACAAGCGAGAGGGAATTTACGT
>JBMFPP010000326.1:0-3652 GCA_049969055.1 Armatimonadota bacterium
GGGCTTAAACCGCAAGCTTCGCGATGAGCAGAGGTATCTGCAGAAGATATGCCTGCCGTCTGCAGTGCGCTGGACGGCAAGCGAGCTCATTCGCGGGCAGTTTTTGGATCTTTTGGACGGCCTGCCGATAAGCCCTCGGTGCAGGGAAGTGGCCCGCCTGCGCCTGGACGGCTATTCCATAAGAGAAACCGCGCTTATTTTGGGCATAACGCGGCAGGCAGTTGAGAGGCACTGGGCAAAGCTGAACAGCCTACTGCGCCCGGATATTGAAACCGCCGAGCAAAGGATGGTGCCGGGACGGGTGCCGTGGTACGGCTGGCAGGAGGTGTTTTTAGAGGAGGTAAACCGTGCGGCCCCGGCGAGGAGCTCAACAGCTCAAACGAAGACCCTGCGAAACCAGCGCTAAGTTGAAGAGACGAAACTCCCACAGTTATAGCAGGCTTTGGCAGACCCTTCGTCCGGAGCCACAAAACCGAAAGCGAAACCTGCGCGGGTTATTTCTTCCTGCCGAGGCTGAACCTGCGTTTGGATTTGCTCTGCTGTTCCGCTGGCTCAGAAGTTGTTACGGCACTGGCGGCGCAGGCTATACAGGTGAGGCGGTTGTCCATTAGACTTGCACACTCAAAACAGGAAACGCGGCCGCAGGTCATGCACCTGCCGAGGGCCGGATTATCAGGATGAATTTCACAGCGGG
This sequence comes from Armatimonadota bacterium, assembly GCA_049969055.1. Taxonomy (GTDB): domain Bacteria; phylum Armatimonadota; class DTGP01; order DTGP01; family JBMFPP01; genus JBMFPP01. Next base: position 695 of record JBMFPP010000326.1, read on the forward strand.
GGTTCGGCGGCGACGGCTGGCCCCCGGCAAGGGGCCACATGCAGGAGTAGCATGCTTGACGCTCGCCCGGGTTGTAAATTCCGCATCGAGAACAAAACATTCAGAAAAACTCCCTTCAAAGATTAAGACAAGATCGAATTCAAACAATATTTCGCAAAAATCCTACCACCCGCCTGTGCAGGATGTCAACTTTTCAATCTTTCCCTGCTCGAATGCTGATAATGATGGATCTAACGATCAAGAAGTTTTGACAAACAAATAAGGACTGAACGTCAAAACTTCTTGCAAGAAGTTTTGACAGGCAAGCAAGAAATAATTAGACGTCAAAACTTCTTGTCAGTTGGTTGCTGTTGGCTCCGGCGAGGGCTTCAAGTGAACCCCGAGCTCCTTCGGAGCGCCTCTGCCGGTCAGTATGCGGAGCCAGGAACGCGCGCAGTCAACGGTGATTACCACCACCAGGCACATCATTATGCCGGTCAGCGCGGCCAGGAGCGCGCCGCCTTTTTTCAATCCTTCTGCGGTTAAGTAACTGCCCGTAATGTTCAGGAATCCTGCAGTGACGGTTGTGACCAGCATAAAGCACATGGGGAGGAACGTGCACAGTGCGTAAATGCGCTTGCTGCTCTTTGCCAGAATAAAGGTTGTGCACACCGCAAGCACCAAAGTGGCCAAAAGCTGGTTTGCCACGCCGAACATCGGCCATATCGTGCGGATATCTCCGCCGTAAACCAGGTATCCCCAGGAGAAGCAGACCGCGAAGCTGGTGAGAACCACTCCGGGCCACCAGCGCGCATCCCTGAAGCGGTGGTACGCCTCCGCCAGAACATCCTGGATGCAGTAGCGCGCCACTCGGGTACCGGTGTCTATCGTGGTGAGAATGAAAAGCGCTTCAAACATTATGGCGAAATGGTACCAGTAAGACATCAAATGCCTCAGCCCACCGACCGAAGAAAAGATGTAAGACATTCCCACGGCGAGCGAAACAGCGCCTCCCACTCGCCCCACAAGGGTTTTTTCGCCCACAAGTTTTGTGAGCTGATCGAGCTGGGCGTTGGGGGAGGAGAAAAGATGGGCGGCGCTTGGGAACTTGGCGGCAACCGCCGCCAGCACCTCCGGCTTTGAGTTGATGGCAAAGTAGTCGGCAGGGATGAGGACCGAGGCGGCGATAAGCGCCATTACTGCCACAAACCCCTCTAACAGCATGGCCCCAGCGCCTATAAATCTAATATCCGCCTCGCTGGAGATCATTTTTGGGGTGGTGCCGGAAGAAACCAGCGCGTGGAAGCCGGATATCGCTCCGCATGCGATGGTTATGCACACAAACGGCCATACCTTTCCAGGAACCACTGGTCCACCGCCGCCGATGAAGGGGGTAACAGCCGGCATTTTGAGATTTGGGTGCACCGCGATGATGCCCGCAGCCAGCATGAACACCACGCCGACTTTCATGTAGGAACTCAGGTAGTCGCGGGGGCAAAGCAGAAGCCAAACCGGCAGAACGGATGCTATGAAGCCGTACAGCGGAAGCGCAACGGCAAGCTGAGTTTGACTCAGGGTAAATATGCGCCCCCACGGAGCGTTCTGCACATGCGCGCCGTATATAACCCCAAAACACAGCAGCGCAACGCCGATAACCGATGCCTCGGCCACTTTGCCGTGCCTGAGAATGTGCATGTAGACGCCAACCAAAAGGGCCGCCGGTATGCTTACCGCAATTGCAAAGGTGCCCCAAGGGCTTTCTGAAAGGGCGTTGACCACCACGATGCCCAGTCCCGCAAGCGCGGTAATAATGATGAATATAACGGCGGCGGCGGTACAGGCACCGGTTATCGGACCCACGTAATCCCGCGCTATGTTGGTCAGCGAGCGGCCTTCGTGGCGCACGGAGGCGAACAGAACCACGAGGTCGTGCACTGCACCTGCAAGGGCCGCCCCGATCAAAATCCATAAAAGCCCGGGAAGAAAGCCGAACTGTGCGGCCAAAACCGGGCCAACTAAAGGTCCCGGCCCGGATATTGCAGCGAAGTGATGCCCGAACAGCACCCATCGGTTGGTGGGGAAGTAATCGCGGCCGTCGTTTAGGCGTTTGGACGGCGTAGGGTGGTTGGCATCAAACGCTAGAACTTTGGCGGCGATAAAGGCGGCGTAGTACCTGTAGGCAATGGTGAAAACCAACGCCGCCGCTAAAATCAGCACCAATGCATTCATAAGCGGAGGAAGCGCCTCCTTTCGTTGCGTTTACCGGGGGTTTTTGGGCGTCTTGCATTTGCTAAGTTCCACCGCTATTGTAGCAGTTTATTTTTACCTAAGCACACAACTTCTCCTACCTGCAGGAAAAATCCAGGCGCAAAACCTGCCCTCACCCCCTAACTCGTCGAAAACAGTTTCCACAGCATTTTAACCTTCTCGAGCGGTGGAAACAGAAGCTTTTTCAAGAACCAGCCTGGGGAAAGGATCCGCCGCAACACTGCTGCCGACACCGCGAACCGCTTTTGAAATAAGCTCTCGGCTCCAGCCCATGTGGTTGTCCAAAACATTGCCAGACATCAGCGACCGGAACCGCTGAATTACGTAAGCCAATCCCGATAGGGTGTATTCCCGCTCTGGATCAAGCGGTTCGCCGTTCACTTTCACTTCCAGAATCCGCTCTCCAGCAGGACGGGTGGGAGAGTAAACCACGCGCAGTCCAGAAACACCCACTGCCAGGTCCTGTGCCGCGCCGGCCCATTGTTCCAAAGCTTGAAGCAGAGCGGAGCCTTTTACCTTTAAGCGTACAACGTTCTGCGCCGTATAGCCCCCTAGAACCGACCACAATCCACCAGCAGTCAAAGGCCCAGCCTGCAGTCGACCCCTCACTTTGCCGTCCACCAAAGCAATTTCGGTACCGGTGGCTTCGCGAAGGCGGTCGGCTAGAAACCTGGAAAGCGGGGTATCCCCAGGAGCGCCGCCGTCCGAATC
>JBMFPP010000327.1:0-3630 GCA_049969055.1 Armatimonadota bacterium
GGTTACAGCACCTCCCAGATTGCTGGAGCAGATTCAGGCGATTATAGAAGAGTTGGACCAGCAGGTTTCTACCTCCATGAGGACCCAGGTGTTCACGTTGAAGTACGTGGACTGCACTGAGATGGCGCGCGTGGTGAGCAGTCTGCTGGTGGCAACCGCATCCGGTGGAGCCTCCAGCGGGGCGCTGCGCGACGTGCCGTTTGAGGCAAGAGTTTTTGCCGCGGCGAGAGCTGGGGGATCGGGAGCTTTGGCCAGTGCCACAGGCCAGGTTGTGGCCCACGAGGAGACGAACTCGATAATAGTAACCGCTTCTCCGGATACCCTCCAAACGATCGCTTCAGTGATCGAGAAGCTGGATGTGAAGCCCGAGTACCAGAGCACAACCTTCGTTTTTCCGCTTGAAAGAGCCTCCGCGAACGACGTGGCCAACATACTCAGCAGTATGTTCGGCCGCCGCACAACAGGCGGCTTTGGAGTCGGCGGTTTCTTCAACCAGAACCAACAGCAAACTCAGCGCAGGCGGCTCAACCAGCAGGGCAGCAGCCGCGGTGGGTTCGGCGGAACGGGAAGCGGGTTCAGCGGTATGTACTCGCCGGGCTTCACCTTCCGCGGGCAGGTTGGGGGTGGTATGGCCCCTTTTAGTCAGCAGTCGGTCCAGCCCATGGCGAATGATCTGCCTGTGAACCCGAGAGCTCAGTCGCGCAGTGAATACAATGCGGCTTCGTCGATGGTCAGTCCATACCAGCTGGCGGCGAACGGCGAGGACGAATTTGGGCTCCCTGATGAAGAAGAGGCCGACTATCAAGAAAACGCGGTGCTAGCTCAGTTCGGTGTGGGAGGAGGAGCGGCCGGGACCGGTGCCCGCAGGACGTCAACTGCGCGAACGGGCCGCGGCCCGGGTGGGCAGATATCTCAGCTTGCGGATCTGCTTAACAATTTGATTGTGGTGCCAGATGCAAACTCCAACAGCTTAATCATAAGTGTTGACCCGGCGTACGTTGAGGTGCTTCAGCAGATCCTGCGCAGTTTGGACGTTGTACCGGAGCAGGTTCTTATCGAGGCGATCATCGTTGAAGCCACGCTGGACGACTCCACAAAACTCGGTTTCAACTGGACATTTACTAACCCCGGCGTGGCCGGGAAAGGAACTGCGGGAACCGGCGAGGTAACGGTACAGCCCACCAATTTGACAGGGGGTCTTACTTACACGCTTGTGGGTGCCGACTTCCAAACCATTCTCAATACGCTGAGTACGGACCACCGCTTTAAGGTGCTTTCAACGCCGCGCATACTTACCGCCAACAACCGTCAGGCTCAGATAAACATCAGCCAGCAGGTGCCCTTCATAACCAGCCAGTTTGTATCGCCAACCGGTTCGCAGACAACCAGCTTTGGCTTTTTGGATGTTGGTATAATCCTGGATGTTACGCCGCGGATCAGCCGCAACGGTTATGTAACAATCGATGTTATTCAGGAGGCCAACGAATTCCAAGGCTTCACCGCTTTCAATGCCCCGCTGGTATCCCGCCGCAGTACAGAAACCACGGTGACCGTGAAAGACGGTCAGACGGTGATATTGGGCGGCTTAATCAAGGATACGGAAACCACTACTACCACCAAGGTTCCTGTCCTTGGAAGCCTGCCGATTATTGGAAGCCTGTTTAGATCGAAGGACAAAACCAAGGCCAGAACCGAGCTTATGGTTTTCTTAACGCCGCGGGTTGTTCGATCGGCGGAGGAGTCGTACGCAATCACCGAGCAGGAGCGGCAGAGACTGCAGATGAAGGACAAGGTAAAGATCAGTCCGCCGCCGACGGAGGAGTTCCGATTACCGCCTGCGGAGCAAGAGGAGGAGCTGGAGCCGCAGGGCCAACAGCAGTCCGTGCCAAATGGTACACCCAGCAACAACTCCTCCCAAAAGTCTGCTCCCAGGTCGACTACGGAAGCCATGACCTCATAAGAGAACTGCACCACAGCTGTAAAGTGTGAACCCCACACCAACAGCCCGGCGGTTTCGAAGCCTCCTGCCGGGCTGTTGTGTTTTTACGCTTTTTGCCTATGCCATCGGCCTAGGTATTTGTAATGCGGCGTCGAAGAAGACTAAGAAGGAGGTGTGCAAGGTGGCACAGGTTTACGGCACGCTGCCTCAGCAGAATTTGGGTGCCGACGGTCCGCGGGTGAGCCGAATTGCATTGGGATGCATGGGTTTGTCTGGCACTTGGGATCCGTCGGCGGTTGGAGAGGAGAACATCAGGCGTGCAGTAGCGGCGTTTGAGGCAGCTTTGGAAGTAGGAATCAACTTTTTCGACCATGCGGACATATATGGAGGCGGATCCTGCGAATCCGTGTTCAAAGAGTGCCTTAAGGCGGTTCCCGGCTCTCGGGAGAAGATCGTAATCGCCACGAAGTGCGGAATACGCAGTGGGTTCTACAATCTAACCAGGTCTTACATTCTGGAAGCGCTTGGAAAATCGCTGTACCGCCTTGGGGTTGACTACATTGATTTATACCAACTGCACCGCCCGGATCCGCTGGCCCATCCGGCCGAAACGGCGCGGGCACTGAACGAACTACTGCGCCAGGGCCGAATTCGTGCGGTTGGTGTAAGCAACTACTATCCGGAGCAGATACGCGCCCTTCAAGAATATTTGGATGCCCCAATTCGATCCAATCAGATATCGATCAGTTTGATGCGCCTGGAGCCCATTTATGAAGGTTGGGAGCTGGGCGGTATGGGTGTTGGAGACGGCACCCTCGACCAGTGCATGGCGATGCGCATGACTCCGCTGGCGTACAGCCCTTTGGCCGGCGGCAAACTGGCGCGCCCGCCAGCAGACAGCGACAGCCCCCGCTTAAAGGCTGTGTATTCCGAAATGGTGAAGCAGGCTCAGAAGTACAACTGCACTCCCACCCAGATAGCGTTGGCGTGGCTTCTGCGCCATCCGAGCGGCATCATTCCCATTGTGGGCAGTGTGAACCCAGACCACATTCGCGAGGCGGCCGGTGCCGTAACCGTGAACCTGTCGCGCGAGGATTGGTACGCTTTGTGGACCGCTTCGTGGGGCAGGCGTGTGCCTTAAAAACTGCTGTTACCCCTCTGTAAGAGGGAAAAAGCATTTGGTGCGTCGAAACAAGCTTGTGGAATGTTGCGGTGCGGCGGGCGTTTCTTCGCCTGCCGCGGCATCCATATCAAAGCAGATAAAAGGAGAGAGGAATGGGCAAGATTCCAATTGCTCTGCAGTTGTATTCCGTTCGAGAAGACGCGGCGAAGGATACCGCCGGGGTTCTGGCGGCCGTGGCGAAGATGGGCTACGAGGGCGTTGAGTTTGCAGGGTACTACGGGCACAGCGCTCAGGACCTCCGCAAGATGCTAGACGACAACGGGCTTAGGGTGGCCGGCACGCACATCGGTTTGGACACGCTGTTGGGGGACGAGTTCGAGAAAACCGTGGAGTTCAACCAAATTCTGGGTAATAAATTTCTGATCGTTCCGGGACTGCCGCCTGAGAGAACTTCTTCGGCGGATGCGTGGAAGCGAACCGCGGAGATTTTCAACGAGATTGCCGAAAAGCTGAAGCCGCTGGGCATGTACACCGGTTATCACAACCACGCCATGGAGTTCAAGCCGCT
>JBMFPP010000328.1:0-3603 GCA_049969055.1 Armatimonadota bacterium
TCCCACAGGCTATGTGATAGACATCTTCAGGCTTACTTCAAGCACCATCAGGACCTACGACTGGGTTATGCGCGCGGGGGACTCCGACGGCGTGCTCCAAAGCAGCTTGTCTGGCTTCACGGCAGCGAGCCTGGAAGCCTCAAGTGATGGATACCAGCACTTGACAAACGTTCAGAAAACAACCTCCTCGGGAACATGGAATGTTACATGGCAGAACGGTGTTGGATTAAGGGTCACGATCATTGATAGACCCGGAACCGCGGTGTTCAAAGCCGTAAGCCCAGGAGGCGCTAATAAAACGAATGTGCCCATGGTCTTGGCGCGCAGAACGTCGTCAACCACCTTTATTGCGGTGGAGGAGCCTTTTCTCACCTCTCCAACGCTCCAGGTTCAGCCCCTTGCGGATACGGTCAGTGCCGCCGGTGTGATCGTTCAAGGGCCAACATTCCGGGATCTGTTTGTGGCGGCGCACGAAGCAACTGCTTCACTGAAGGCTGTGAATCCGGCAGATGCTATGGAGTATGTCAACTTGGCTGGAAAGTACGCTTACATCAGGGTTAACGGAAGTTCAATAAGCGCATACGGCCGCCTAACCGGATTTAGGGTGAAAGCCAGCGGAATAACCAAAGTGAAGTTGAACGGTGCTTCCGTTCCTTTCACATCATCCGGGGGCTATGTGAAGTTCGGTTCTTAGCCAAAACCCGAGCCGAAAGCGACTTCGGCAGGAGAAAGACCTAGGGGATGAGGGATTGTTTGCTTTCCCTCATCCCCTCGCTCCAAGAAAATCAAGCGCCCCATCCTCTGCAGAGGGAGAAAGTTCAGAGATAAGAGCAACCACACCTGGATGCCGCCGATGCGGGTTCGCGGCGTGCAAACAATCCTAAAAGCCTTTTTCACTCCACGCAAGGCACAGCGTTGACTCTTAAAGAGAGGCCCCTGGTATAATTGTTTCCGCCGAACCAGAGGTGTCCTCCTATGCCGGAACAACTCGACCTGGGAATAAAAGACAGCCAAACCGAACTGCAGGAAGCCTGGAGCGCGGTACTGCGCGCCGCTTCACAGCTCTTCCGGCGGCCGGTGTTTGAAGGGTTCATACGCTGTTTGTCTCCACAGCGAATCGAAGAGGGGAGGCTGGTTGTGACAGCTCCTTCTGCCCTCGTTAAGCGCTTTGTGGATGAGAAATACGCCCCGGAGCTGTTGGAAGCGGTGGAGGCGGTGTTTGGAGAGCCGCTGGAGCTTCTAGTGGAAGTTTGCGGTGCGAACGGCGCAAAGCCGCCCAAAGCGGAGCCCTCCGAGCCGAAAATGGCTCCAAGGTTCGGCCTGGTGCCCGGATCTCTGCCCATAAACGAACGGTTCAGCTTCGACAGCTTCATTGTTGGCCAGTGCAACCGCCTGGCCCATGCCGCGGCCATTGCCGTGGCTAACGAGCCCGGGGGTGCTTACAACCCACTCTTCATCTACGGCGGTGCGGGCCTGGGAAAGACCCACCTGCTTCAGGCCATCGGAAACCACGTCCTCAGCCGGTGCCCAAACAAGCGCGTGCTGTTCATGTCCGGCGAGTCGTTCACCGTGCAGTTTATCAGCGCCATTCAGCAGAAGCGGATGGAGGAGTTCCGAAACCGCTGCCGCGGCGCGGACCTGCTCCTGATAGACGATATCCAATTCATAGCCAATAAAGAAAGCACAGAGGAGGAGTTTGTTCACACCTTTAACACCCTCTATCAAAGCGACCGGCAGATCGTGATAGCCAGCGACCGCTCTCCGCGCGAGCTTTACACCTCGGACGATCGGATACGCTCTCGCCTGGAAGCAGGTTTGATGGCGGATATAAAGCCGCCGGACTTCGAAACGCGGGTGGCCATCCTGCGTCACAAGGCGGCTATGGAGCGCGCTTCCGTTCCGGACCCGGTCCTGGAGCACATAGCATCTCTGGTCCACAGCAACGTGCGGGTGCTGGAAGGCGCCCTGGTGAAGGTGATTGCGTCCGCTTCGATACTGCGCCGCAACATCGACATCAGCTTCGCCGATGAGGTGCTTGGGTACTACTTCCGTGAGAACAAGCCAAAACCCGTCGATGTTAAGGACATTCAAGCCGCCGTTTGCCGCGAGTTCGGAATTGGCCCGGAACAGCTCCTTGGAAAGCGAAGGGACAAAAAAACCGTCTTGGCCAGGCAGGTTGCAATGCACCTCATCCGCGAGCTGACCACCCTCTCGCTTCCGGAGATCGGGAGGATTTTTGGGGGTAAAGACCATTCCACCGTGGTCCATGCTTGTTCCAAGATCAAAGCGCTTCTGCGCGAGGACTCAGAGCTCAACGCGAGGGTCCGCAAGCTTGCAGAAAGCATCGCCGGGCCCGCAGGTGGTGAATAACCAGCAGAATGCCTGTGGATAACACAGCGGTAAACCACGGTCTTTCCACAGCATTCATTTCTCTGCGGATTTTATCCACAAAGCGCCAGCTCCAATCCACAGGCAGTTCCACAGCCCAAACGCTCTTGGAGGCCTCGGTTATCCACTATTTCCACAAGACTACTAATGCAACACACGGGTATACATAATTTAGGTGTTCTGCATGTATATCTCTCGTTTGCGGCTTGCTAATTTCCGGAATTACCGCTTTCAGGATGTAAATTTCGGTTCCGGCTCCAACTTGATAACCGGAGGCAATGGGCAGGGGAAAACCAATCTTCTTGAGGCACTGTGCGTGCTGACCACGGCGAAGTCCTACCGGACTACGCACGACGATGAGCTTATCTCCTTTGATGAAGATACGGCGCTGATATGGGGGCTTGTGGTTAGAGAACAGCGGGCCGATGTTGAGTTGGAGGTGATCCTAAGCCGTTCTGAGGGGAAGAGCATCAAAATCAACTCTGTGCGGCGGCCCAGGGTCTTGGAGTTGATAGGAGAGCTGAATAGCGTGGGCATCTGGGTGGAAGACGTGGAGATAATAAGAGGGGATCCGGCGGTCCGCAGGCGGTTTCTCAACACAGAGATATCCCAGGTAAGCCCAGAATACTGCTTCAACCTTATGAGATACAAGCGCGTTTTGGAACACAGGAACCGGTTGTTGAAGCAGTTGGCTTACAGGGGCACGTCGAACGCGTCCTTAAGTGTTTGGACCGCCGAGCTTGTTAGATACGGCGCTCCGCTGGTTGAGCAGAGGCGCCGGTTTGTTCAAAAGCTTGCCGCCCCCGCGGAGCAGGCGCATCTTGAGCTGACTGGTGGAAGGGAGAGGCTCTCCGTGCAGTACGTGCCGTCTTTTCCGGTTGAGGACGACTGCGTGGAGGACTGCTTCCGCAGATGTCTGGAGGAGATGCAGCAGGAAGAGCTAAAAAGGGGTATGACTTTACTGGGGCCTCATCGGGACAACGTGGTGTTTCTGATAGACAGCCGGGATGCAAGGACTTACGCATCGTTGGGACAGCAGAGGACGGCGGCGCTGAGCCTGCGCCTCTCGGAGCTGTCCGCCGTTCAGGAGCAGATTGGGGAGCCGCCGGTACTGCTTCTCGATGATGTGTTTGCGGAGCTGGACTCGGCCCGAACCGAAAAGCTTTTAGAGCTCGCCGTGCCTGGTAGGCAGGTATTTATAGCAACCACGGAGCC
>JBMFPP010000329.1:0-3594 GCA_049969055.1 Armatimonadota bacterium
GCATAAGTTTTAGACCCCAAACCTTGGGGAAACGCCGGAGCGAAACCCTGGTATAAAACGTCGGGTTTCTGGACGCCGCCGCGGCCTCCAGAAACCTAAATATTGCTGGGCATGTCCAAGGTTGCTGTTCTGAGAACCAATCCCTCCACCATACTGGAGGACTACCGCAGAGTCGTCCGTCTGGGCGAGCCCGAAAATTTCTTGCCGCCCGGACGCGATATCCTGCTCAAACTGAACCTTTCATGGACCCGATTCTTCCCGGCCTGCTCAACCCCGCCTTGGCAGTTGGAGGGGGTTGTATGCGCTCTTCTGGACCAAGGCTACCCGCTCTCATCCCTCATACCAGTAGAAAACAAAACGGTGGTAACTAACCCACGCAAAGGCGCGGAAAACAACGCCTGGAACACTGTCTTTCAAGCCTACGGGCTGAAGTTTGTACCGCTTCCAGAGGTGGAATGGGTAACCTATCAGTTCCGAGAGCCGCTTCTTGCCCTCCATAAGATTTTCCCCGAAGGCATCCAAGTGCCCCGCATGTTTATCGGCAAAAATGTTGTCCACCTCCCCACTATGAAAACACACGGCCACAGCACAACCACCGGAGCCATCAAAAACGCTTTCGGAGGACTGCTCAAGGAGGTGCGCCACTACGCGCATAAGTACATACACGAAGTGCTGGTGGACCTGCTAATCATGCAGAAAGAACTGCATCCCGGTGTGTTTGCAGTGATGGACGCCACTGTATGCGGAAACGGAGCCGGACCGCGCACCATGGAACCGGTTATCGCCAACTTCTTGCTGGCAAGCGGGGACTGCGTTGCATTGGATGCAGTTGCCGCCAAGATGATGGGCTTCGAACCGATGGACATCCCCTACCTCAGAATTGCCACCGAACGCGGTTTGGGTACGGCAGACTTGCGCGAAATCGAAATATTAGGCGATGATATATCTCAGGTGAACCTGCACTTCAAGGTGCGCAAAAGCCTGGTAATCCGCGGCGACCAGGCAATACGCCTGGGCTGGCTGCGCCCGTTGGAGAGGTTACTGCTTCACTCCCCTCTCTGGATTTGGGCGCCCATCGCTTCCACACTTTACCACGATTATTACTGGTACCCTTTGATAGGCTCAAGGCGGGTTCGAAGCTTCATGAAAACCCAGTGGGGAGAGCTGTTCGCCCAATACAAAAAGGGAAAAGTGCTGGGTCACCCGGAACTTTACAAACGCGTACCAACAGATATTTCCTTAGCAAAGGAGGATGTGAACTAGTGTCAACTTTCGAGCGTGTTCAAAGAATTGTTGCCGAACAGCTCAAAGTCGAGCCTTCGGCTGTTACACCGGAAGCCACTTTCGAGGACTTGGGGGCGGATTCTCTGGACGTTTGGGATCTTCTGATGCGTTTGGAGGATGAATTCGATATAAAGATCCCAGACGAAGACGCAGAGAAGATCACTACTGTGGGACAGGTGGTGCAGTACCTGGAGGAAACGGCAGGCAAGTGAGCTCGAAAGCCATCAGCTTCAGCGCCGTCCGTAAGCACACACCCTAGCAAACCGCTGGCTGATGGCTCTCGTTTCAAGAGGTTTTGGCGCTCAATAGTCTGCCAAAACTTCCCGTAAGAAGTTTTGGCGTTCAATTAGTTGCTGTTTGTCTGCCAAAACTTCTTGGTTGGAGAAATTAGCCGGATGCATCACAGAAGAGTAGTTGTTACCGGTTTGGGTGCTATCACCCCTCTTGGCAACTCCGTCCAGGAGTTCTGGGAGCATCTTCTGGCCGGACACTCTGGGGTAGGCCCGATCACGCACTTCGATGCGTCTGAATATCCGGTGCGCATAGCCGCGGAGGTAAAAAACTTCAATCCGGACGATTTCATAGACCCTAAAGAGTCGCGGCGGATGGACCCGTTTGTACAGTACGGAGTGGCCGCCACTAAAATGGCCCTGGCCGACGCAGGGTTGGAGATAACGGAGGAGCTCTCTTCCCGCACCGGGGTGCTGATCGGATCCGGCATAGGCGGGGTAAAAACCTGGGAAGAACAGCACAGAACCCTCCTGGAAAAAGGGCCTCGGCGCGTAAGCCCACTCTTCATTCCTATGCTCATCTGCGACATGGCCGCAGGCACTGTCGCCATTATGTTCGGGGCCAAAGGCCCGAATATGGCCATAGTAACTGCCTGCGCCACCGGAAGCCACTGCATCGGAGAAGCCTTCAAAATCATCCAAAGAGGTCAGGCAGACGTGATGATTGCCGGAGGCACGGAAGCAAGCATCACACCAACGGCTATTGCTGGATTTGCCGCGGCTAAGGCGCTTTCCTGCAGAAATGAAGCCCCAGCCGCCGCCAGCAGACCGTTCGACGCAAACCGAGACGGCTTTGTTATTGGGGAAGGCGCCGGAATTGTTGTTCTTGAGGAAATGGAATTCGCTAAAAAACGCGGCGCTCGCATCTATGCGGAGCTAGCAGGCTACGGCCTTTCAGCAGACGCCTACCACATAACCCAACCTGCCCCAGGCGGAGAAGGCGCGGCAAAAGCAATGCAAATGGCTTTGGACGACGCTTCTACACCCGCCGACGAAGTGGATCACATAAACTCGCACGGAACCGCCACTCCTCTGGGGGACATAGCAGAAACATTGGCCATTAAACGGGTGTTCGGAGAGCGAGCTTACAAGATACCTGTAACCGCCAACAAGTCTATGATAGGCCACTTGCTGGGAGCCGCAGGAGGCGTGGAGTTCATCGCCACCGTGCTTACAGTGGCACACGGTGCCATCCCCCCCACCATTAACCTTGACAATCCGGATCCGGAATGCGACCTTGATTATGTTCCTTGGAAGGCTCGTTGGACCAGGGTGAGAGCGGCTCTTTGCAACTCTTTCGGCTTTGGAGGACACAACTCTTCTCTGCTGGTCAAAGCTGTTTAATCTTTACAGTGGAGGACTGATTTTGATGCTGTCTAAAAGAGCACAGGGCGTGGCTCCATCCCCTACTTTGGCAATCACGGCCAAAGTCAGGCAAATGCGCCAGGAAGGCATCGATATCGTGGGCTTCGGCGCCGGCGAGCCGGATTTCGATACCCCAGAGCATATAAAAGAAGCCGCCGTGAAAGCGCTTCGCGAGGGAATGACGAAGTACACACCAACCACCGGCATCCCGGAGCTTAAAAAAGCCATCTGCGAAAAATTCCGGCGCGACAACGGCATCGATTACGCCCCGAACGAAATAATCGTATCGGTTGGCGCAAAGCACAGCCTTTTCAATGCTGTCATGGCTTTGGTGGATCCCGGCGACGAGTGCATAATACCAACTCCCTACTGGGTTACCTATCCAGAGCAGGTAAAGTTTGCGGGCGGCATACCGGTGTTTGTGGAAACCGAGGAGGCCAACGGGTTCAGACTAACGGCGGATCAAGTCGCCGAAGCGGTAACACCAAAAACAAAACTGCTTATTCTAAACTCACCGTGCAACCCAACAGGCGCGTGCATAGCACCAGAGGAAATACGCAAAATTGCAGAGCTGGCGGTTGATAAAGGCTTCTACGTAATCTCAGACGAGATATACGAGCACTTGATCTACACAGATGCACGCCCGCTGAGCATT
>JBMFPP010000330.1:0-3553 GCA_049969055.1 Armatimonadota bacterium
CGCCACGTGCACATTGCTCTGGTCGAACGCGTTCTGCGCCAGCTTGCAAACACGCCTAAAAACCCGAACCGCAGAGTTCGACGAGCCGAGAAGTCCCGTCAGAACCTGCTCCAGCTTGGCGCGAGCCGGTTCCGGCAGAGCATCGTACTGCTCTGCGATCCACCAAACCACATCCCTCGGCAAACCTTTCAGCGCTTCTGATATTTTGTGCATACGTTCCCCAGCGTGCCTAAAGGTACCTTATTTTAGAACCGGCAGGCACAGCCCGTCAAATTCAACGCCGCGACCGGCACCGACAAACAAAGACTCCGGCCAAGCAATCAAAACCGTCCCGAGGCAGCAGTGGTTCCAACCCCGCACGCGGCTTGCTAATCAGGCGCTTATCATACCCCTTTCGAAACAGCTTTTGCCTGAGCAGATGCTTGCTTCGGCCCGCGTGAACCGCGGAGCAATGCCCACTTAAGCAGTGGAGGTGCAAACAAAGTGGTGAGTATAACCATTATCACCACGGCCGAGTACGTAGATACGTCAACCACCCTGTGCCCCGATATAACCAACTGCGTCCCAACGTGGGCGAATATCAATCCCACCTCGCCGCGGGGAATCATCCCCAAACCCACGGCCAATCGGTTGACGCCCTTCTGCAGTACGCCAAGCCCACAGGCCTGCTTTCCCAAAGCCGCCGCCAAAGTAAGTACCAGCGCAAAACCCAAAACACCAACGTGCGAAAACACCCGCACATCAACGTGCATCCCCATCAGCACAAAGAACACCGGAACCAGGAAAGACATTATTGGGCTCAGCAAGTCGTGCAGACTCCGCTCCTCGCGCCGCGCAAGCTCCACAAAATGCACTTCTTCAAGTATAAGCCCTGCGGTAAAAGCCCCGACTATAGGCGCAAGGCCAACGCGGTCGGCGGCATAAGCAAACGCGAAGCAGAAAACCAACCCAGATCCCAAAAGTATCCCTTGGATCCTTAGGAGCGATGCAACGCGGAACAGCCGCGGCGCCGTCCACACCCCGATCAGCAAGCCGCCGATCAAAAACACCATGGCTTTCAGAATGATGAGCAACACGCTCGCGGCAGTGAGGCTTCCACCAAGAAGTTTTGGCAAACCAACATGAACTGATTGAACGCCAAAACTTCTTGCGCCGTCGGCGGCCACCACCAGCCCCTGAACCACAGCCAAAACAATTAATCCAAGCACATCATCTATAACTGCCGCACCCAGCACTATCTGTGCTTCCGGCGTTTCAACAAGCTTTAGATCTTGGAATACGCGTGCAGTGATACCAACGCTGGTGGCGCACAAAATAGCTCCGATAAATATGTGCACATACTCGGACTCCTGCGGAAGGAAAAGCTTCGCTACTCCCCACCCCAGAAGGAAAGGCGCAATTACCCCAAGCGTTGCCGCCAGGAAAGAGGAAAGCCCCACCTTCCTCATCTCGCTGAGGCGCGATTCAAGACCAACGTCGAACAGCAACAGTACCACGCCAACTTGGGCCAGAGTATCAATAAAGGCGCTGGTTTTAACAAAATCTATCCCACGGAACCCTATCAAAGATAGGTTGCCCGCAATTATCCCCAAAACTAACTCTCCAAGCACCGCCGGCTGTCCGATGCGAACCGCCAGCTCTCCACCAACCCTCGAAACGATCAAAATAACGATAAGCGCCAGCAAAACATTGCCTGTTTGCCCTGAATGCGGCGGCGCCCCAGCCCCAAAACAATAAGGCGATGCAAGCAACACACCTGCAATCAACAGAGGAATAAGGGGATGCACACCAAAACCGTCTCTGAAAGCAGCATTCCGCCAGCTCATTGCGCTTAGATTATATTACACCGCGGTAAGATTAGTCCACACGCCCTAAAAGGCACACCTCCGATTAAAACCCCCTCGAACAACCCCACGAATGCCGTGCACTAACGAGGCCGCTCGTATGCTTGAAACCACATGCTTAAATGGTGTACAATAAAAGGGTTTTGCGAGAAGGATTGTAGAAGCCCGAGAAAAGCATTATCAGTGCAGTCTTTACAACAAAATAAATAGTTGTCAGGAGGTTGTGTCTCGCATGTCTAAAGTTAAACGCGTGTACCTCTTCGAAGAGGGAAACGCCCAAATGAGAGACCTATTGGGCGGCAAAGGCGCCAACCTTGCCGAAATGACCAACATCGGTCTGCCAGTGCCGCCGGGATTCACCATTACCACCACCACCTGTAACGAGTACACCAAACTTGGCCGCCTCCCAGACGGCCTTATGGACGAAGTGTACGAGAAGCTCCGCATTGTAGAACAGAAAATGGGCAAGAAGTTTGGCGACCCGGAGAACCCCCTTTTGGTTTCCGTGCGCTCCGGCGCCAAGTTCTCCATGCCCGGAATGATGGATACCATCCTTAACCTCGGGCTCAACGATCAAACGCTTCAGGGTCTGATCAAACAAACCAACAATCCAAGATTCGCCTACGATGCCTACAGGCGCTTCATCATGATGTTCAGCGATATCGTTCTTTCGGATCAGTACCCTGAGCTAGACAAAGAGCACTTCGAGCATATATTCTCCGAACTTAAACAGCGCTACGGTGCCGTTCAGGATACCGATGTTGACGCCGAAGGGCTTAAAGAGCTTGTCGGGCTTTTCAAAGAGCACTTCAAAAAGGTTACCGGTAGAGATTTTCCTTCCGATCCAAAAGAACAGCTCGAGCTTGCTATAGAGGCGGTCTTCAAGAGTTGGAACAACCCGCGCGCGGTTACATACCGCAATAAAGAAAAAATTCCCCACGACCTGGGCACCGCGGTAAACGTGCAAACCATGGTCTTCGGCAACATGGGCGAAGACTCCGGCACCGGCGTGGCCTTCACCAGAAACCCCGCTACCGGTGAAAAGCACATCTTCGGCGAGTTCCTGATGAACGCTCAGGGCGAAGACGTGGTTGCCGGCGTTCGCACCCCAATGGGCATAGACGAACTGGAGCGCCAAAACCCGGAGATATACGCCCAGTTCCTCGATATCGCCGAAAAGCTGGAAAAGCACTACCGCGACGTTCAGGATATTGAGTTCACCATAGAAAAGGGCAAGCTTTACATCCTTCAGTGCCGAGCCGGCAAGCGCACAGGCGCGGCCGCTGTGAAAATAGCCGTGGACATGGTGAACGAAGGCCTCATAACCAAGGAAGAAGCCCTACTGCGCGTTCCACCCGAACAGCTGGAACAGCTGCTGCACCCCCGCCTGAAGGAGGCCCCCGCGGATAAGATCATAGCCAGAGGCCTTAACGCCGGCCCCGGCGCCGCTACGGGCAAAGTGGTGCTCGATTCCGAAACAGCTGCACGCCTTGGCCGAGGCGGCAGAGGAGAGAAGGTTATCCTCGTGCGCACCGAAACCAACCCGGATGACCTCAAGGGCATGCTGGCGTCCCAGGGCGTGCTTACTTCCCGCGGCGGGCGCACATCTCACGCGGCATTGGTGGCGCGCCAGTTCGGCATCCCAACCATCTGCGGTTGTTCCGCCATCCAGATCGACCTTGAAAAGCGGCTCTTCACGGCCAACGGTA
>JBMFPP010000331.1:0-1685 GCA_049969055.1 Armatimonadota bacterium
CGGCAGTACGTATGCCGAACTTTTGCGCCGAACAAGGCAAAAACCTCACAGGTATCCCTATTTAAACACAGGCTTCAGAAAGCTGTCAAGGCGCGCGTCCGCGGCGAAAGTTCGAGCCCGGTGGTGGGAACAGCAGGTGTTAAACCCTTTCTTCTGCAAAAGGGCCGGTATTCGGTGCCGGTCCTTTCTTTAGAAGGCTTAATTTGACGGCTGTTGTTTGGCAACATATACTCTGGTTGGGCATGATTTGGGGGAATGCGGAAAGAGAGTTTATGTCAGAAAACGCGCGTAAGAGCGCCGCACAGATAGATGCGGCTTTGGTGGAAGAGCTGGCTAGCTTCATCCGGGAGGAGAGACAGCGCCTTAGGGAAGAGTTTGCTTCTCGTGCGGATATCCGCGGGCGTGCCTTCTGCGTTCGTTTAACCGAGATGACGGACGGTATTCTGCGCAGGATGTTTAGTGCGGCCTGCGCGGAGTGCGGATTATCCGAGGAGGGCGTATCACCATCTGGCGCGCGGATGGCGGTTTTGGCTACAGGTGGTTACGGCCGGCGGGAGCTGGCCCCATTTTCGGACGTGGATGTAACCTTCGCTGTTTCCGAAGAGGGAGACCCGAATATAGATGCTGCGGCTCGCAAACTTTTCATGCTGATAATGGATGTTTTTACCGAGAAGGCCAATTTGAAGGTGGGATATGCATACCGGCTGATGGAGGAGTGCGCCGATCTAGATCAACAGACGCAGACTGCTCTGCTGGATGCTCGCTGGATTGCCGGTAGTGTTGAGCTGGCCAGGAGTTTTTCCGAGGCCCTTGCGGCTTCCTTAGAGCCGGGGGTTTTTGTGCACCACAAAAAAGAAGAGCGCGAGAAAGCTTGGGAGAGGCTTGGCGGCACAGTTTATGTGACCGAACCCAACGTGAAGGATGGTGTTGGAGGGCTTCGGGATTTTCATGCGGCGGTGTGGTCTGCACGCGTTCACTACAGTATAAGAGAGCGCGATCCAATTCACGCGCTTCGCAAGAGCGGCCTTTTGACTCCGGACGACGAGCTTCAGCTCTCCAGCGCTTTGGATTTTCTGCTGAGCGTGCGCCAGGCTTTGCACTATCGATCGGGCAGAATGTCCGACCTGTTGGCGATGGAGAAGCAAGACGGTGTGGCGGAGGATTTGGGATTTGCTCCGCCGGTGGATGTGCTTGCAGGCGACAGCCAGCCGCCGGCGCGGCTTTTAATGGAGGAATACTACACGCACGCGGCAAACCTGCACCGCATATGCCGAAAGATTTTGACGGCCAGTGCAGAGGGCCCGCTGGCGCTCCGCGGCGGCTTGGTTTGGCGCGATGGACGCATCCATGCTGGTTTGGCAGATACGCATCCAAAACCTTCCGAAGCGGTAACGGAGCTTGTTCGCCATGTTCAAGCTTACGGAATGGAACCGGCCCCGGAGCTTATTGCTTCGCTCAGGCGGCAGTGCCAAGCTGATGAGAAAGAGCACCGCCCTTCGACTTTAGAAAGGATGTTTCCACAGCTGCTTGCCAACGTTTTGTTGGCGCTTCAAGGGGTAACTAGGGGAGTGCGGCTGCTCCTCGATTTGGGATTGATGGCCAGGTATCTGCCTGAATTCGACGTGCTTATGCGCACCACGCCGTTGAGCCTTGCTCATCGGTATACCGTCGGCGAGCACACCCTC